>JAYUJV010000718.1:0-4191 GCA_043764975.1 Saprospirales bacterium | reverse complement strand
TTGCGTTTTTGTGCATCAGACATTATTTTTTAATCAATGATAGCGAATGGCTGACGCTATTGGCTTGTTTGCTCGTTATTGGTTTAGTGGTGTTTATGAAGCATACTGTTTTACGTTTTATGTCCGCTGTTTTTCCGATCTCGAAAGAGATTGATTTATATAATTTTATCATCGTTGTGTTTGGTATCATCATGGGTTGCGTATTGGCGCCAATGAATATTATTTTGGCTTATGCCGCACCCGAAACCGAAAAACTATTGACTTACGGAATCATCGCTATTTTGATGGCCTTTTTTGGCCTTCGATATTTACGTAGCTTGATGGTTGGTGCAAAGTTTATTGGTAGCAATATAGTACATTTTTGTATTTATGTAGCTGCTTTTGAAGTCGTGCCAGCGGTAATTATGGTAAAATTATTGTTACAACGAATCGTGTAGTGATAGGTCGCGATTTGTTAATTTAAAAAATATGTAAATATTTTGGTATTATTCGAGTAAAGTAAATTTGTAGTTTTTAACATTTTCAGTTTCAATAAACAATAGGCAACGATATTCTGCTAATTTGCAAATTGCTTATTGCAACTTGTACTGAGTTTTAGCAAAACCTAATAAATTTCATATTTTTCGATAAATAGCCTAGTAGTTACAAAATATAATATAAAAGCCCGAGTACAACCAGAAGAAACAACCTTAATGAACTTATTTATCAATAAAGTTGTTTTCTAATACTTCAACTAAGACAAAAAAGCGTATTTATGACAGTAGTAGAGCCTATAATATCAGCATTGGAGCATAAGAAGGTAGAGAGTATTTTGATTTCTCAACCATTGCCTCAGCTAAAGAATCCGTACCAAGACATTGCTCAAAAGTATGAAATACAGGTTGATTTTCGCTCGTTTATACAAGTAGAAGGCTTGACAGCGAGTGCGTTTCGCAAGCAGCGTGTTTATCCTGAGCAATATACTTCTATCATCTTGACGAGTAAAAATGCGGTAGATCACTTTTTCCGTTTGTGCGGAGAGATGCGTATAAAAATGTCAGACGACACCAAATATTTTTGCGTAACGGAAACGATTGCCAATTATTTACAAAAATTTATCAATTTCCGTAAGCGCAAGGTGTTTGCAGGTATAAAAAGCCTTTCGGATATGTCGAGTTCGTTTTTGAAACACAAAGACAAAGAAACCTTTTTGTTTCCTTGCTCCAACCTCGGTGGTGCAGAACATACCGCTTGGCTCAACGAAAACAAAATTCCGTTTCAAGAAGCCATGATGTACCAAACCGTGAGTAGCGATTTGAGCGACCTCAGCGATGTAACTTACGACATTATTGCGTTTTTTAGTCCGCTCGACATCAAGTCTTTGTTCGAGAATTTTCCAGATTTTAAGCAAAACGAAACGCGTATTGCCGTATCGGGTGCTGCCACAGCGCGTGCTGTAAACGAAGCAGGTCTTATCGTCAATATCTCGACTTCACCCGAAGCACCGTCTATGCCGATGGCCTTGGAAAAATACATAAAAAATGCAAATAAGTAAGTCTCAACTTTACTTTTTGAAATAAAAAAGCGCATCAACATAGCAATAGGTTGATGCGTTTTTATTTGTAATATACTGATTGTTAATGAATTATGTATGTTTTATTCTACATTAACATTTCTTACCTTCACTTTATTGACCAACACAACGCCAACGATAAAAAATAGCGATAGCGTCAAAGCACTGTATCGCATATTACCAGTCATGTTGTCTATGATGCCGAATATGAGTGTGCCGAACACAACCGAGAGCTTGTCCACGACATCATAAAAGCTAAAAAACGAGGTGTTTTCGCTTGAGTTTTTAGGCACAAGTTTAGAAAATGTCGCCCTCGAAAGCGATTGTACGCCGCCCATCACTAAGCCAACCAATGCTCCGACGGCATAAAATTGGTAATCGGCTTGCACAAAATAGGCTGCCACACAGACAATAATCCAAATCGCCAAAGTGATGCTCAATGAATAAACGTTGCCTTTTTTGTCAGATATATTTGCAAATAAATATGCTCCAATGATACCCACAATTTGTAATATCAAAACCGTAATAATGAGTTGTGTAATCTCGAAATGCAATTCTTTTTTGGCAAAAATCGTCGCCATGTATATAACCGTTTGTACACCACCATTATAAAAGAAAAAAGCAATCAAAAATCGCTTGATATTCGGATAATTCGGCAACTGAAACCATACGCTTTTGATGGCCTCGAAACCTTTTGCAATCACATTGCCCATTGGTTTTTCGGTCGGCACTTCGGGCAATCGAAAGAGCGTGATTTGGGCAAAGCCAAACCACCAAAAACCTACCATCAAAAAAGAAAGTGTAGTAGCTTGTACGGCACTCGAAAATCCAAAAGATTTGAAGTTCATAATCATCGCCAAATTGACCAACAGTAGCAATACGCTACCAATATAACCGAGCGCAAAACCTTTGGCACTGACTTGGTCGTAGCGATCTTCGGTTGCAATTTCGGGCAAATAGGAGTTGTAAAACACGATAGAGCCCAACCAACCGATGGTGGATAACGCGAATCCAAAAATGCCGACCCAGCGCATATTGTCATCGAACCACCAAAGCGACAAGCAGCCAATAGAACCTAAAACAGTGAAAAAACTCAAAAATAACTTCTTTTTGCCACCATAATCCGCAATACCTGACAAAATTGGCGACAAAAACGCCATCAATAAATAAGCGGCAGTCAGCGCAAACGAGAACAAACTACTACTGTTGATGTGCGAATCACCTACATTCAGACCGTCTTTATAGATTTCGTCAAAATAAGGAGGAAATACCGCCGTGCCAATCACGAGCGAATAAGCGGAATTGGCCCAATCGAACATCGCCCAAGCGTTTATGGTTTTTTTGTCGTTTTTTATGATGTTGTTTTGCATTGTTTTGTTTGTTGTATTGGTTCGTTTTATTTGTTTGTGATTACGTTGCGCAGTAAGTTTTTGTATTTTTCTAAAAGTATTAAGTATGTCAGTATTAAGTATTCAAGTCGTGATAATGTGCTAATTATGAGCGTATTAGGTATTGTGAAAATTGCAATATTTAATAATAAAATACTTAATACTTTTCAAGCTAAAACACTAATTTCGAGCGTTCACGTCTTTGTTGATTTGAGCAGCTTTTACGCTCGGATGCGCACGTAGTTTTTCGAGTAAAGTTGAAGCATCAATCTTGGCAGCATCAAAACTAAGTTTATAATAATTGAGGTTTGGCGCAATGCGTTCTACTAATTTTAGGTCGTATTTTCCGAAATCAGCGACTAGTGCATCGGGCGAAACAACTGTATTTTGAAGCTCTATCAACACTTCTTGTGCATTATAATAGGCCATGTTTTTTGCCGAAGCCAAATAGCGATTAGGTAGTACGCCTACTACATTGAGGTTGTCTTCATCGAGGCGATTGACCATGTTTTTCATATCTACTTTTGTAGTGTCGAATCGCATCGACCAAGTGTTCGTAAAAGTATCTAATTGATTGATTGTCTTTAATTTATAAATGTCATATTTTTTTATCCAAGTCTTTATATTTGTCTTTTTTTCCATGGTCACGATGACTTCATTCGGTACGTTTTCGCCAAAAGGACTCGGCGCAAGGTCTTGTTTTATCCATTTATATTCTTTCAAAAAACGATTGAGCAACAGCTCAAGCTGAATGGTTTCGGGCGTTTGAGAGAGTATTTTTCCTTGCTTGACAGCACCCATACTTTTTATAAGCGGCACATATTGGACACTGTATTCAAGCTCCGAGGGGTTGATGTAACTAAACCGATCCAAGTTGATTTTTTTTAGGCTTTTTAGTAAGGCTTTATAGTCTTTTTCGTTGAGGTAAGTCGAGTGCGCGCCTGTAAAAAAAGTGCTGCCATACCCTTGATATTCGAGTCGTTGGTCATTAAAAAGATTCATCGAAAACGCCAATTGCTGACGTGTATCCATCTTTTGAGTCGCAAATATTTTGACCATCGTTTTGAGGTCGCTATACGTTTTTTGAGCAACGCAACTCGTAGCGAGCAAACTGCAATAAAGACTTAAAAAAATAAACGTTTTAAAATTTTTCATTTTAATATTTAAAAATAAAATTGTATAAATAATTGATTGGTAAAGAAGTACGAGGGACGAAGTACAAAGTACCTTAAAACAACGTGCTTTGTACTT
>JAYUJV010000717.1:0-4193 GCA_043764975.1 Saprospirales bacterium | reverse complement strand
CAGATTCTGTTACATTTATAATAGAGTAAACGATTGGTGCGCCAGTGGCAGAAATCGTGACTGGAGTTGTTCCGCTTGGCTTTGTGATACAAGCCGTTGGTTCTGTCGTGAAACTAATTGGCACACCATAACCCGAAACACCACAATTGTTATTCGATTTTACTCTCCACCAATAGGTCGTATTGCCCAACAAAATAACTGGAGAGGTAAAAGAAGTCGTTGCAATCGAACTCGTATTGGCCGCTACAATTGTATTAAAATTAACATCTGAAGATACTTGTATATCGTAACTCAAAGCGTTTACGCTTGCTGCCCACGTAAACGTTGGCGTACGCGAAATAGCAACTGCATTACTCGCTGGCGCACTAAGCGTTGGCCCAGCTGCACCACTCGAATACAAAATCATTGTCAAAACCAAGGATTTCGCACCAGCTGTACTTGATGTATTTACATTGAATGAATACGTGCCTGCCACCAACGAATTTGTGCCAAACACCGTCAAACTCAAGGGTGTGCCAGGCGTAACATTGTTGTTTGAAAAACTAACCAATGTCCCATTTGGCAATCCACTAACCGTAAAATTAATCGGATCCGTATAGCTCAACAATGATGAAGTCGTGATATTATACGTCAAATCAATACCTGTACAAGACGTTTGGCTTGCATTCGTGCTACTGATATTGTAATTCGGACCACCAAGTACTATCGTAAAATTATTATTAGAAATATCAAAAAAGATATTGTTAGCCGATTCTACTCTGATACGTGCCGTCGTCGATGGCGTATTAGGGCAAGTAACTGCAGCTGAACCATTGTTCGGTACCGAAGCTGCCAAAACGGTTGGATATGTCAAACCACCATCTGTCGATAACAATATTCTTACATTGGGGCTACTAATCGGTGCTACATCAGTACCGACCACATTCCAAGTGACTGTATAGTTAGAAAGACCTGACCAAGTCACGCCAGTTGCTGTCGGATAAGTGATCACAAATGGCCCGGTAGTCGTAACTGTCGTGATGCGCATATTGTCTTCGGCAGTACAACCGCCACTTGGATTATTGTCACGAACCGTATATCTCATATTGATATTACGTGCCACAGAAGACAATTTTTCCCAAGTTGTGGTTGCATTAGAAGCAATATCTGCTATTTTAGGAATCGTGCGGGATTGGCTTGTCACTGGCGAAAGCGAACGAAAAAGCGAACCAGTCGTTGCCGTTCCAGTTGGTGCAGTAGAAATAACGGCAGCATCCATTTGTTCCCAACAACTGGTAAATGGATCGCCGTTGGGGTCTGCACCAACACCAGTCAATATAAAAGGTGTCGAAATCGGAATCGAATAATCCAAGCCAGCATTAGCGGTTGGCGCAGTATTGCCTGTTGCGGTTACGACAGCGCAACCGTTGCCTGTGCCAGTTATGAAAGCCATCATGGAAGCCAAACTACCAGCATGAAAATAGGCATCGGAGTTAGGTTGCACGTTCACACCTGTACAAATCCCAGCGTAGGCTTGTATGGTTGTACCACTACCAGGCTCATAAGCATTGGCAGACGATACATTACCAGATGAGCAACTACCAGTTGCTGAACTACCAGCAGCAAATGTATGCGGCCCACCAAACTGATGCCCCATTTCGTGCGCTACATAATCTATATCAAACGGATCGCCAACTGGCGATGAACTGCCAGTCACACCGCGCGCTTTGCTCGTGCCACAAGGCGAATTGAGTTGCGCAACACCACCGCCGCCAGTACTGAATACGTGACCGATGTCATAATTGGCAGTACCAATATTGGCATTACAAGTGGTTTGGTTTTCGTTGAGCATGGTACTACCGTTTCCGTTCGTAAATGGGTCAGTGGCTGTCGTATAGATGGTTGTGCCTAATGGTCCAGAAGCGGTGGTACAATATATGTTTTTCCAGTTGTCGGCCACAAAATTCATGTGAACGGAAAAATCGCGCTCATAAACGCCATTTACACGATTCATGGTTGTGGTCATGGCTGATTGCGTGAGCGCAACCGTTGCGCCACAAAAATTAGAATACTCAACCGAGCAAGTCAAGGCCAAACGATAGGTACGCAAATTACCACAATCGCCTGCACGTGCCTCTATTGCTTTTGGCATTTTGTGCTTCAATAGTTCTATGTTTTCTTCGAGATCATCGAATCCACAATTGAATATTTTGTCAGCAGGGCGCGCAAAATCGTTTTTCCAATAAACGCTATAGTATTGATTATCAAGGAAATAATAAGGATCTATGAAAAGTGGTTCTTTGTCATTGGCCAAAACCATGGCATGAAAACCTGTTGGTGTAAAGTCAAAACGGACATACGCGCTTTTGTCTGTCAAGCCATATCCGCAATAGGTTTTAATTTCAGGAAACTTATCTTCCAAACCTTTTTCCATGATTGGATCATAATAAATTGCAAAATCTTGCTTTTGTCCATCAGGCATCGGCAACGACAACAACACATCGGAAGGCGTTTGTTGTGGAAATTGACGCTTCGGCGCGTTGCTCAATATTTTTTGTAAAGTGCTGATGTCGAGTCTATATACCTCATATTTTTGAGGAACAATACGACGCTCTAATGGCTTTTGAACAACCTCACTTTCATTTATTTTTAAAAACGGAAAGGCGTTGCTTTGCGCAAAAAGGCATTGCGAGATTGATGCTAAGAGCAGCACAATCGAACATAAATTTTTTTTCATAATAAAACGTAATTTTATAATACGCTTTTGGGACTGGTAAAGAATTAGGCTATAAAATATAATGCGAAAATTGTATCAAAAGCCGTAGAACGGCGTTCTATTGGTAGAAAATATCAATGATTCACAAACTAAACATCAAAAACTATTTTTAGTTTTTTATCAATTATTAATATGTCACAAAATTAAGACTTTAAATCATTAATTAGAAAATAATAACGTTTTTAGTGTAATAAAATACCTAAAATTGGATAAAATACTTACTATTTGACAATAATCAATCTGTATTTTTTTCTAAATATCGGAAGCCAAACCAAGCCAATACGCACAACAAAACGAGCGCGTACCAAAGCGCATCGTATCCAAACCGATATATAATTTGGGTTGCAAATATTGGTGCCAACACGTTTGAAAACGAATAGGCTTGTCCGTAAAGTCCCATGTATTCGCCTTGTCGTGGACCGTCGCCGCGCTTTGTAGCCCATGATGCACTAAATGGCATTACGAATATTTCGCCAAAGGAAATAGCAATCATATAAAAAATAACACTATAAAATGCCACTGAAACTGGCAACAAAAACGCCACATAACACGCTGCATAAATCACGATGCCAATCCGAACAAAGTATAAATTGTGGCGTTTGCCATCGAGCTGAAATACGACTGGCATTTCTGCCAACATGACCGTTACACCATTTATGGCGACCATAAAGCCAATAAAAACTTCATCCCAACCATAGGCATCTTTAAAAAACTTGGGAACAGACCAAATCAGTTGCATAAAAACCATTGCGCCTAAAAATGTCATTAACACAAAAATCAAGTAATCCTTGTCCTTGAAAGCTGATTTTGCCGCTTTCATTTCGGCTCTAACCTCTTGTTTATCAACAACTTGCGTTCTCTTTTTTTCTTTTACAAAAAGAATTAAAGTCAGCGCAGCTGCAAAACTTGTCAGCGCATCCGCCCAAAATAAATATGACCAACCGATTTTAGTCAGCAAACCGCCAAGGATGACAGCCACTGCAATCGATAAATTTACGCCAACACGCAACAATGAGAATGAACGCGTGCGTTGCTCGTCTGTACTATGCGTTTTGATTGCAATGGAATTGGCTGGTCGAAACGCATCCGCTGCAAAACTGATGCAAAACAATATGCCACATAAACTCCAAAAATCTTTCATCAACATCGCCAATAACATCGAAATTCCGCCAGCTATCAACATACATAATTGTACTCGATGATAACCAAAACGATCCGTCCATAACCCACCGAAATAAGCACCAAATATAGTTCCGATTCCAAAAAATGACATAATATAACCTGCATCGATGAGGCTAAAATGCAACTCTTTTGTCAAGTAAATGGTCAGAAAAGCAAGCACCATCGACCCTACTCTATTGACCATATTTACTGCCGCAAGTAACCAAATTTCAGGTGTAAGCCCTTTGAATGGTGCAATAAAAGTTGTGATAATGTT
>JAYUJV010000716.1:0-12323 GCA_043764975.1 Saprospirales bacterium | reverse complement strand
CAAGACAAGGCGCGAAAAAGGGGGTGTAGCAGAGCTACATACCGTTTTTTGTAACGCAGTATTGGCTCAAAAGACGAGTAAAATCGGGTATATTATTTCTTGTATCAGCCCTAAATAAGTTTGCATTTTCATAGTGCTGCTAATGACTCGTTTGAAATAGGCAACAAGCAATTGGCAAAATTTAGATTTCGGTACGAACATAATGCTTGGTTTGAAATTGCCTATTGTCCATTGCTTGATTGAAGCGAAAAATTCAATTAGAAAAAAGGAAAATTATTCTATTTCTTTTAAATGCTAAATAGTTACAAAATATCTTATATTTGCAGCCGAATTCAAAAACGGAGAGATGTCCGAGTGGCTTAAGGAGCACGCTTGGAAAGCGTGTGTGCTCGAAAGGGTACCGAGGGTTCGAATCCCTCTCTCTCCGCGTTTTTTTAAGCCAATATTTGTTACGAAACGTAGCAAATATTGGCTTTTTTTATGTTCTTCAAAATATTTATAAAATAATTAAAAATAACAACACAATATGGAACTTTAATCTACGGTTATACTGTTGTATTTTAATAAACTAATTTACAGCTTACTTTTTATTTTTTAATTCCTTTAATTAATTCTATAAGATAAGACACTTTTACATTACAAATTTTACATTTTAGAAGCATCGTAAAATCCAACTCATGGAAGCTCGAATAATGCGTAATGTAGTGGCTATCGCCCTATCTTTATTTTTCGTAAATCATTCATTATCAGCACAATGTGCAAGTGGAAATTGTATTGACGGCAAAGGCACAATGGTCTTTGACGGCAACACTAAGTATATTGGCGACTTCGTAAGCGGCCGTATGCAAGGACAAGGTATTCTTTATTTTGCAAGTGGCGACAAATACCTCGGTGCATTCGTGAATCAACAGCGCGAAGGGCAAGGTAAATACGTATTTGCCAACGGAAACCAATATACTGGTACGTTTCGCCAGAGCAAATTCAATGGCGAAGGCACGATGACGTTCTCGAACGGCGATAAATATGCAGGCCAATGGAACGACGATCAGCCTCATGGTCAAGGTACATATAGCTTTCGCTCAAGCAATGTATATACTGGTACGTTGCGCAATGGCGAGTTCGATAACAAAGGCACAATGGTTTATGCTGATGGCTCAAAATACATTGGCAATTGGAAAAAAAGCCACCGCCACGGATTCGGTACTATGTACAGCAGCACTGGTGTAGTTACAAAAAATGGAACTTGGGACAACGACATTTTCCTCCGCGAAGAAACAAGCATCGTCGTAGCCGATAAACCCAGTGCGCCCAATTCACCGAGCAAACCAAACACCACCACAAAAAAATATGTGAATTGCAACAGCACCTATTGCCATGCCATGGAAGGACAATATACGTACCTCGATGGCTCGCGATTTACTGGCGATTTTATGAGTGGCTACCCTGAAGGCAAAGGCACGATGAACTACGTTAGCGGCGACACCTATATAGGTGGTTGGAGCAGCCACGCGCCACATGGCGAGGGCATCATGTACTACAAAAGCGGTCGTGTGTTGGGTGCAGAGTGGAAATATGGTACGGTGGTGCGCGAGATTGATAGTCCATCAGAAACGGCGGACGAGATCGTGGAACGCGACTACAATCCTGCTGTAAAAATATGGGCTTTGGTGGTAGGTGTGGCGCGTTATACGGCCATGCCAGTCTTGAAATATACCGACGATGACGCTTACCAGATGTACGCGTTTTTGAAAAGTCCTGAAGGTGGCGCGTTGCCCGAAAACCAAATAAAAGTACTCGTAGACGACGACGCGACGAGTGCCAATATATTGCACCAAATGCGTCAATTGTTTTTGAAAGCTGACGAAAACGATGTAGTGATGCTTTACTTTTCAGGTCACGGCGTCGATGGCGCATTTTTGCCAGTCGATTATGATGGTTTTAATCATAAATTGAAGCACGAAAGCGTAAAAGCCATCTTTGACCAAAGCGTAGCGAAGCACAAAGTCTGCATCGCAGACGCTTGTTTTTCAGGCGGTTTATTGGCGGAAAAATCAATAAATCAAACACAATTAGACAGTTATTATAAAGGCTTTGAGGATACGAAAGGCGGCATGGCACTCTTGATGTCATCGAAAAGTACAGAGTATAGCCTCGAAGATCAAGGCTTACGTTCAGGCGTATTTTCGTACTTTTTACGCAAAGGAATTCGCGGCGAAGCCGACGTAAATAAAAATAAAGTAATTAGTATCAAGGAGTTATACGATTTTGTCTATAAATCGGTCCGCGACCACACCGCTAATCAACAATCGCCGACCATTAGCGGCAACTACTCGCCCTTGATGCCGATTGCATCGGTTCGGTAGTAGTTGGTTTTGAGAATGAAAAAGGCTTCGCGTTTGCGAAGCCTTTTTTTGGGGGGAGTAAAAGGTACAACTACTATAAAAGTAATCATAGTTATTGAAACTTAGTATAAATCAAAATACTGAAACTGCAATTTGGTTTTTGTATAATTTCATTTCGTCCTTAATGTTGTCAATAGATTTAAGAAAATCCAAGTCATCTTTAGAATTTAATTTAAAAAATTCAAACCCTTCATTTTTTTCAGATACTCGTTCCAAAATGCCTAGTCCTTCTCCTTTTAAAACTTTATACTGTCGTTCGATAGCATAATCAATAACATGATTTCCTATATCAATACCTATATATTGGCGTTTCATTTTATGTGCTACAGCAATCGAAGCCCCAGCTCCTACATATGCGTCTAAAATCAAATCATTAGTGTTCGTTGCGATTTCAAAAATTCGTTTAAGTAGTCTTTCAGGCTTTGGAGTATCAAATACTATTTTATTGGGAAACAAATTTAGTAGATGTTTTTTTGCTTCTTTGTTTGTACCAACGTCACTTCCTAGCCAAATAGTTTCGGGTGTTAGCTCTAACTTAGCTTCGGATAAATATTTTTTAAGCCTTGGTACGCCGTTTCCATCTTTACCAAACCAAACTTTACCACTTTTTATTGCTTCTTCCATCTTATCTTTATTATATGCCCAGCATCTACCATTAGGAGGATTATGTATTTTGCCACTAGGGCTTTTAACCTCATAAAACTGAGATTGTACAGCATGACCAGCTTGTACATTCAAAGAAATAGATTGCCATAATCCTTTCTCATCTTCATCAGGGTTTTTATATCGTTCAAACATGGTTTGATTTGCAGGCAATTTATTAATTGACTTAGAGAAGCTTTTTTTATCTAAAGCATACACTAAAATATACTCATGGTTATTTGAAAATAAATTACGATTTTCTCTTGTCGTTCTTTGTTGCCAAATAATGGTTGTAATAAAGTTCATTCTGCCAAAAATTTCATCAGCAGCAATTTTCAGGTAATGCATTTCTCTATCATCAATAGATATCCAAATACTACCATCAATAGTCAAAAATGGCTTTAGTTTTTTTAGTCGTTTCTTTATATCACAAAGCCATTTATCATGAACAGTATCATCGTAATGAGTATAATTTTCACCATTATTATAAGGAGGATCAATATAAATACACTTTACTTTTTTTTCATAATTAGGTAGTAATAAATCTAATACTTCCAAGTTTTCGCCTTGAAATACCTTTCTCGTAAGCCCATCCTTAGATATGGAGGAATATTTATCTATTTTTTGTAATTTCATATTCACTATTTAATTCTTACAAATAATTAAAACTTCAGCAAAATTTTCGGCATGAAGATGAAGTTCTACTTTATTTAATTTGTTATGTGAAAATTTACCTAACGACTTAATTTCTACATTTTTAAAATATTTTTTTGCTAAATTTGCTAAAAAATCTAGCTCTACGACTCTTGGATGCGAATTTTTATCTTTGTCATATGGAGAGTAAGAAAGTAATAGTATTTTATTTTTTTCGGAAATAATTTTAAAAAGTTCTTCAAAAGCTTTTGGTGCTTTCGATTTTATACAAAAATCAGATTGTTCTCTTTCTTCTCTATATAAACCTCGGCTTAATTTTCGTACACCTCCAATATTAGTCGTAGAAATAGTTGGGAAATCCATTAAAGAAAGCGTTTCTAATGCGTGATAAAATCTGCTATAATGGTCACGAGTATATGGAGGGTCGGCGTAGATAATATTTACGTCATCATCTAATTTTAATAGAGCCTCTCTATAGTCCATTCTCCAGACTTTGTGCTGTATATTATATTTACTGATACTAGCATATTTATTTAACCACTCTTGATAAATACCACGTACATCCAAGTTTCTATCTTTTCTAAGCTGTTTTAATATTCCACTTTTAGGTTTACCGTTTTTATTTCTAGGTCTAATAGGTTGTGCAAACTGCTTGCCAACGGTATTGACTATATCACTTGCCGTACTCAATAAAGCAGCTAAATATAAATACCTATATTCTCCGTCGATATTTCTAATTTCAGTTAAAAGAGCATCTATTGTAACTGCTTGGTCATAAGAAAAATAAACTCCTCCAAAATACTTTGTGGCTAAAAAAAAAGACTCTTTACTTTGATTAATATTTTCAATACAATTTTTAAAAGCCGTTTGTAATAAAGAAGAGCAATCATTAATATTTTCATTTAGAGCAGCATATAAAGATGAATTTTCCAAAAAATTGCATACTAATTCTAAATCACTACTCAATTTACCATTTATTAATTCATTTTCAAATTCAATTAATGGAGAAATTATTTTTTTGTAATTTAATAAGTTTTCTAAAACATTTTCCTTTTCAAAACTTGAGTGAAATCCACTAGGCTTTAAAAGTACATTCAATATAACAAATGAATAATATTGAATATCAACAGCTACTATTTTTCTTTCAGGAGCAAAAAATTGGCTAATTGCTCCTGAACCCGCAAAAATATCACAAATTCCACTACTTTTTTCTATGTCAATTTCATCTACTATTTTCTTAATTTCATCAAGAACTCTTAACTTACTACCTAAATAGTGAATTGTACGAAACGGTTGTTTTAACGGTTCTATAGAAGAGAATGCTTGAATAGTTAATTGTTCTGACATTACATTACTCTTTTTGGGCAAAATATTGATTAAAAAAAGATTGATTAAAAAGATGATTCATTTCATGTGCGTTTGAATTGACCCGAATCATTCTATCTATTCGACCTGTCCATTTACTATCCATAAATTGTTTGATTTCAGTATAATTTTCTTGGCTTGGCATATAAAGGTGATATAGGAACATTCTTGTAGTTAACTGAATAAAAACTCCAATTGGTCTTCCTTCCTCAGGATAATCCCAATCACTAGCGGCATCTAACTCAAAACGATAGTTTTTACTTTTGACTGATACGCTTGGTCTAATTTCTATTGGAGCGAGAGTACAATCTTGATTAAGATGTCTTAGCAAAATTCTTTGACTATTATCACCAGGAGTAGCACCGAAAAAATTCTGAAAATTATCAATATCGAAATTTGCTTGTTTCCACCTATCTCCACTTTTAGGAATCTCTGCTAATAAGATTTTTGAATCTGAGTTAAATAACCAACTCTCTTCAATCGTCTGATTATTATCAATAGAAATAGAATCTTCTTTTTCTACTTCTTTTACTTCGAGTTTATTTATCTTTTTAAATTTTTCATAATTATTTTCATTAACTCTTCTAATCACCTCATCTTCGTCAATATCCTTCAAGAATTTTTCAGATTCTTGAAGCCAACTTTTCCAATATGTTTCTACTTTTATAAACTCTAATTTCGATAGGGCTACTAAGCTAAACGCCTCACGATTTCGCCTCAATCCTCCAATAGTCAAATTGCCCGAACCAACAATTAGACTACCTTCTCCATTTTCATGTTTAAAAAAAGAAACTTTAGGATGAAATAATGACCCTTTATTTGAATGACAAAAGGCTTTTATTAATAAATTGGGCTTATTTCTTTTTATTGCACTCAATGCTTCAATACTAGCCGTGTTAGTAATTTCATCTATTCCTACAATAATTGAGTAATGTCCTCTATCAAGTAACTGACTGAAGTTATCATCTTTTAACAGAATTTCAATTCCGCTTTTTGAAGCAAAAGCAAAAGCACCATATCCAATAATACTATTGGAACATGACTCTATCAATGCTTCATGCAGTGTATAAGAATTTGAAAAATATGGGTCTTGAATATGAAACATTGCCGAAATTAAGTATTTTATTTTATACAAAGATAAAAAAAGATTAGAGTAAATAAACTTTTTTGTAATACAATGTTTAAAATTGTTTTTTACACATATTTATCAGGTTCAAATTCTTTTGATGAATTTAATTCTTTTAGATTATGCATTGAAGGCGAGTAAACTAAAAGAAAAGTTATTTTGCCATTTTTGAATAAAAACTATTGATATAGATAGTATTTTTCTGTCACTTTTCCCAATCCACCCAAACGCAAAAAGCCTGCTCAACTGAGCAGGCTTTTTATGAAGCGGAATGGACGGGACTCGAACCCGCGACCTCCGCCGTGACAGGGCGGCATTCTAACCAACTGAACTACCAATCCAATGCGTTTTATTTTTTGACAGATAAAAAACTGTATTCGTATATCAAAATTCTATATTATTAAAAAAATAATATAATTTGTATTTTGATAAAAAAGACTTTTACAGTGTAAAAGCCTCTTGCGGAATGGACGGGACTCGAACCCGCGACCTCCGCCGTGACAGGGCGGCATTCTAACCAACTGAACTACCAATCCAAAACTACTTTTCTTAAAAAGCGATGCAAAGATACACCTTAGTTTTTAGAAATGCAAGACATTTTAAAAAAATATTTTTTTTTCTTCAAAACATACTTATCACTCCTTTACTTTGAGTAACTTTGCACTAAAATTAGGCACAAACCCCTTTTTTATACTCATTATGCTCATTTTTGAATGTTTTTAGTACAAAAAAAGGCTCAAAATCTGCTTTTTATCCGATTTTGCTTATTCTAAAGCCAAAGTAACAAACAAGATGTCACAAGTTTTTTTAGATTTTGAAAAACCGCTCGAAGCACTTTACGAACAAGTAGAGAAGCTAAAAGAAATAGGTGCGCAAGGAGAAATAGACGTTTCGGAAAACATAAAAGAACTCGAAGCCAAAATCGTGATCAAGCGCGAAGAACTATACAGCAACCTTACGGGCTGGCAAAAGGTCATGCTTTCGCGTCACCCAGAGCGTCCGTATTCTTTGTTTTATATCAACGAAATATGTAGCAATTTTGTGGAGCTACACGGCGATCGCTATTTTGCAGACGACAAAGCAATCGTTGGTGGATTGGCAAATCTTGATGGGCAGACCGTTATGGTCATCGGTCATCAGAAAGGTGTGAATACAAAGATGCGTCAGATTCGTCGTTTTGGTATGGCCAATCCCGATGGTTACCGTAAAGCATTGCGCTTGATGAAAATGGCGGAGCGTTTTGGCTATCCAGTCGTGACATTCATTGATACGCCTGGTGCATATCCTGGCATCGAGGCAGAGGAGCGTGGTCAGGCAGAAGCCATTGCGCGCAACTTGTTCGAGATGGCGCAACTGAAAGTACCTATAGTATGTGTCGTGATTGGCGAAGGCGCATCGGGTGGTGCAATCGGTATCGGACTCGGCGACCGCGTTTATATGATGGAATATACTTGGTATTCGGTTATTTCGCCCGAATCTTGCTCATCGATTCTTTGGAATGGTTGGGAGCAAAAGGAAAAAGCAGCCGAAGCGCTGAAATTAACGGCAGACGATATGTACGGTTTTGGTATCATAGATGGTATCATAAAAGAGCCAGTCGGTGGTGCGCATACGCAACAACACATTGCGGCAGCAAATGTCAAAAAACAAATATTAGCAGCGATAAGCGAACTCCAAAAATTGAGTATCGATGAACTCGTGGATCAACGTGTAGATAAATACAGCCGCATGGGCGAATACGAAATCACAACCGCACCTATTACCACTCATACTTCGTTGGCCGAACAAGTCATCGTGGAAGATGCGGAAGATACGGCGGTGGAATAGTTTTTTTTAATAAATTAAGGGAATTAAGAAAATTAAAGAAATTAAAATAATATGGCTCTTTTAAAATTTTTGTGAAAATACATAGTGCAACAAGTTTTTTGTATTAGCCCAAAGGTATTAAGTATTGGAGTATTAAGTATTCAAGTTGCGATAATAAACGAGTATAACGTATTTGAGTATAACGTATTTAAATTGAGATAATAGTCTTCAAATCATCATTTTAAATATTGTAAAAACTGCAATACTTAATACTTTCATACTTAATACTATTAAATAATTAAATATAAAATAGGCAAATTGAAGTTACGCCACAAAATTTTTAAAAGAGTCCAAAGAATAAAAAAGCCTTCATTTTAAAATAGAATTTTTCATTAAAATATAGATAATAAAATAACATGAGTGCAATTATTGACATAAGAGCAAGACAAATTTTGGACTCTCGTGGTAATCCTACCATTGAGGTTGATGTTTATACAGAAGATGGCGCGATGGGTCGTGCAGCTGTGCCAAGTGGCGCATCTACAGGCGCGCACGAAGCGGTAGAACTTCGTGACAATGACAAAAAAACATACATGGGCAAAGGCGTTTTGAAGGCCATTGACAATGTAGAAGAAGAAATATCGAACGAAATACTTGGTTTAGAAGTAACCGAGCAGCGCGAAATAGATCAAATAATGATTGAGTTGGACGGTACGCCGAACAAATCAAAGTTGGGTGCAAATGCAATCTTGGCGGTTTCGATGGCGGTTGCAAAAGCAGCGGCGGAAGAAAACGGTATGCCTTTATATCGCTACATCGGTGGTGTGAATGCGCACGTATTGCCAGTGCCGATGATGAACATCATCAACGGTGGCTCTCATGCTGATAATAGTATTGATTTTCAGGAGTTTATGATTGTGCCAGTAGGTGCGGAGTCATTTTCTGAAGGTTTACAGATGGGCGTAGAAACGTTTCATCACTTGAAAGAAGTCTTGAAAAAGAAAGGTTATTCTACGAATGTAGGTGACGAGGGTGGATTTGCACCAAACATAAAAAGCAACGAAGAGGCCATCGAAATCGTGTTGGCAGCTATCGAAAAAGCAGGTTTCCGTCCAGGCGAAGACATCTTTATTGCGATGGATGCTGCTGTTTCGGAGTTTTATACCAAAGAAGGTTTGTATCATTTTCATAAGTCGAACGGCAAAAAATTGACATCGGACGAGATGGTGCAATATTGGGTGGATTGGGCAGATAAATACCCGATTTATTCTATCGAAGACGGCTTGGCAGAAGACGATTGGGCTGGTTGGGCAAAGCACACCAAAGCACTCGGTCACCGTTGCCAATTGGTTGGCGATGATTTATTCGTGACGAATACAAAGCGTTTGCAACGTGGTATCAACGAAAATATCGCGAACTCGATTTTGGTAAAAGTAAATCAAATTGGTTCTTTGACTGAAACGATTGAGGCCGTTAGTTTGGCTCAACGCAGTGGTTACACGAGTATCATCAGTCACCGTTCGGGCGAAACCGAAGATGTGACGATTGCTGACTTGGCAGTTGCCTTGAACAGTGGTCAAATCAAGACTGGTTCGGCTTCGCGCACGGATCGTGTTGCGAAATACAATCAATTATTGCGTATCGAAGAAGAATTGGGTTCAAACGCGGTTTATCTAGGTCGTAATTTGATAAAGTTTAAGAAGTAAAAGCCCCATCCCGACCTTCCCCAAAAGGGAAGGAGGCTAAACATACAAATAATATACAATTGGCAGGTAGCAAAATGTTACTTGCCAATTGCTTATTTTAGTAAATGATAAAAATATTTTTATTTTAATTGTAAATTACTGATAGTCAGTTGTTTGTAATTAAAAAAATATACAATATGATTATTTGAAATTTGCTGCACTTAAAATTGAAACTTTAGTTTCAATAATTTGTGAAATTTAATATTTTTATCTACGATTCGTGTAATTCGTTAATTCGACTGAAATTCGTGTTAAAAATACTCTACATTTGAAACTTAGTTTCAAATCAGATTTCAATATCAATGGTTATATAGTGTATTGAAAATTTAATTTAAAAAATCTTTATTCTACTATTTCTAATCAATCATGGCAACGAATCCATTTAAGCCTTTGTTGAAAAAACTACCTTTGGTCATGCAGAACCGCTATTACCTGACTTTGGTATTGTTTGGCTTTTGGATGATATTCATTGACAAACACGACCTCGTGACGCAGATTCGTTTGCAAGGTTCGGTCAATAAATTGGAGGGCGATAAGCGATATTATCAGCAAAAGATAGATGAAGTAAAGGCCGAAAAGATAGAAATAGAATCGAATAAAGAAAAGTACGTCCGCGAACACTTTTACATGAGCAAATCCAACGAAGATGTGTACATGATAGAGGAAAAGAAAAAATAACGTAAAACTTAGATATTAGAGGGTTGGATTTTCACAACTTTTGCTAATTACTCGTTTTAAATAGACAATAAGCAATAAGCAAAATTTAAATTTTAGCATGAAAAAAATGCTTGGTTTTTAAATTGTCTATTGTCCATTGCTTATTGTAACGGAAAATTAAATCAAAGAACGGAGAATTTATTAACCCATCAAAATGACTAAGTAGTTACGAAAAAATAAAACAAACCATGCTGATAAGCGACCTAATCATAGAGCAAAACCACCAATTTGTGGTGCTAAACAAACCTGCTGGTATGCCAGCTCAACCTGACTTGACCGAAGATAAATCGTTGCAAGGCATCACTGAGGCATATTGCAAGCAGGATTTGCACATCATCAATCGTCTGGATCGCCCTGCGAGTGGTTTGGTGGTCATGGCGCGTACGCCAAAAGCCGCTACGAGTTTGCACCGCCAGTTCGAGGACAAAGCGGTTGAAAAAAGCTATTGGGCGGTTGTCAAAAAAGCAGAAATTGCGAAAGAAGCGAGCCTCGTACATTACGTGCGCAAAGGTCGCGATAAGTCTTCGATTTGCAAAGAAACAGACAAAGGCGCGCAACGTGCAGAACTCAATTATAAAATCATCAGCGAAAACGATAATTACTATCTGCTTGATATTCAGTTGATTACAGGAAGATTTCATCAAATTCGCTCTCAATTGTCTGCCATTGGTTGCCCTATAAAAGGCGATGGTCGTTACGGTTTTGATCGTCCGAACAAAGACCGTAGCATACATTTACACGCACACCGCATCGTGTTCAAACACCCAGTATCTGGCGAAAAACTTTCTTTCGATGCACCTATTTCTACCGAAGATGTGGTTTGGAATAGCTTGTTGGAGAATCGTGCGAAGGCGTAAATTTCTGATAATAAATAAAAAGGTCATAAAAAACGATTTCGTTTTTTATGACCTTTTTTGTTTTGTGAAATACAACAGATCTTACCTCCTTTTCCGCACCAAACTATCCATTGGATTGTGTGCTTCGAGCGTATCACGACAGCTTTTTGCCCAATCGATGAGGATTTTGCGTTGCGTATCATCGAGTTTTGCTTCGGTGTGGATGAGCGTAAATGCGCCATCTGGCATATCGCCACTACCGACTTCTTTCATAATTTCTTCAAATTTATGGTACTGGCGCGGCAACGAATATTTGCCAAATTCCGAAAAATTGAGTTCGCCTTTGCCTTCTTGCACATGGTGATCGAGGTACCAAGCCACTGGTTGTATGTTGTTGTACCAAGGGTATTTCGTCATATTGCTATGGCAATCGTTGCACGACACCTCTAATATCGAAGCAACATTGGCTGGCACAGCAAATTTTGTAGCTATATGATTGGTCTGGTCGTTCGATTGATTTTTTTCGGGATGAAAAAACTGTATCACAAGCAACAAAACGCCCAATACAAGTAGTATATTTTTTAATTTGAAAATAGATCGCACAGTGGAAAATTAAAGAAATTAAGAAAATGAAAATAATTAAAGAAATGAAAACCCAATAGGCAATGTACAATAAGCAATTTTGCCTATTGTACATTGCCTATTTATACTGAATATTTAACAAAACTACGTAAATTATACTTGATTCGATAAAATGCCTAAATTCTACGACTTATCTAAAATAATACTTCACGCCGCCTTGTAAAAAGATGTTTTGTTGCTCGGTTTTTATCTTTTCGGCCTGATTGAACGCCACTCGATATTGCGCTTGTGTAAAGATACTAAATTTCTTATACACTTTCGCTTCAACGCCAATATTCGCCAATCCGAACACAGCAGGTTTTATTTTCACATCATCTTTTGGTCCTTCTTGCGCTGGATCTTTAGGTTTGTTTGGATCTTTATAACCATATCTTACACCAGATTGTGT
>JAYUJV010000715.1:0-4198 GCA_043764975.1 Saprospirales bacterium | reverse complement strand
TTTGCATCGAGCTTGACGGATATTGCCAAAAATATTGACATCATCAATACCCAAGATTCGCTCTTGAAACTCAATGCTATGAGCGACAAAGACCGTCGCGAGGTGGCTTTAAAAATAAAGAAAAAACGCGACGAAGAAGCACGTCTGGTGTTAGCCAATAAAATAGCTGGCAACAGAGCTGGTGGTTCGTCTGCCAAATTTAATCCACGTGCGACCATCAATCCTGACGGCGCGATTATCCCTGGTGGCGACTTGAATGCAGCCAAAGCGAGTACTTTTTTCGCTTATAGCGATAAAGCGCTCAAGGCTGGCAAGCGTGATTTTGTGCGTAAGTGGAGTACTCGAAAAAATGACGACAACTGGCGTCGCTCGAATCGCAAAAATGCCAATACGGATCTTGCGACGGACGAAGTAAAAAATACAACTTCGACGACAAACAGTAGCGACATTTCGGACAAAGAGATTGACGAAATCATGAAAGATGTTCCAAAATCGGAATCTGACGTAAATGCTGCCAAAGAAAAAATAAAAAATGCCTTGTTTACACTCGGCAAATTGTATCGAGATAAGATTACGTATTACAAAAAATCGGCAACAACGCTCGAAACTTTATTGGACAAATATGCCGATGAAAAGATAGAACTCGAAACTTGGTATTACTTGTATTTGGATCATGGCGACCTAAAAGACAAGGCAAAACAAAAAATATATTACGACAAAATAGTTGCTAAATATCCGAACACGACCTATGCACGTGTGTTGCAAGATCCGAACTTTATTGTGGCAACAAAAATGCAAGAAAAAGAACTGAACGATTATTATGACGCTACATATCAATTGTTTCAGAAAGGAAAATACCAAGATGCAACCGATAGAATCAATGCTGCGGAAAAGAAATTTGGTGAAAAAAATATATATAGACCGAAATTTGCTTTACTTGGCGCTATGTGTATCGGCAATTTGCAGGGCAAAGAATCGTACATAAAATCTTTGAAAGAAGTTATCTCGAAATTCCCTGAAACGGCAGAGCAAAAACGCGCCAAAGAAATGCTCCGTTTGCTCGATCCAAACGCCGCTTTAGGCACTGGTATCAATGCCGCGACTGACGTAAAACCTAACGCTGGTTCAGACGACCCATTCATCGTCGAAAACGATAAAACGCATTATGTCATCGTCGTTTTGAGCAACAAAGATGCTGATTTGGAAGCGACAAAAACAATCGTAGCGGAATACAATCGTAGTTATCATCAGCTCGAAAACCTAAAAGTATCGAATATGTTTTTAGGTGATGATACCGAACAGCGTCCAATTGTCGTCATCCGAAAATTTGACAATAAGGCCAGCGCTATGGGTTATTATGAAGGTGTGAAAAAGAACGCTCAAAGTTACATCGTCAGCGAGCGATACACGATGTTTGCCATCACGCAAAATAATTATCGTGAGTTGTTGAAACTAAAAAATACAGACTCGTATAAATCTTTCTTTGAAAAATATTATTTTAAAGATTAATATTTATAAATCATTGATTATCAATATATTGATTTGATTTAATCATAAAAAAGTGTGATATTTAGTTTGTCTAAATATCGCACTTTTTTATGTTAAGCCTTCAATCGAGCAGCTAAAATTCCTATTTCATACGTAAAATCCAAGTGCGAAAACCGAGCGCAAAGCACGTTTATTTTATCCAAAGTTGCTTTCGCAAAATGCTGATACGCCGCCGAATCTACTTGAAACGGTCGATGCGTAGCCGCCGAACGCAATCCCTCAATTTCGCTTAACAATGTTTTTGTCGTTTCTGAAAAAAGATTATTGTTGAAATAATCCCAAATATAATCCACGGCTTGTTCGTTCGGATGAATCATGTCTTTTTCATAAAAACGATAATCCCGCAAATCGTCCATGAGTAACTCGTAGGCAGGAAAATAAAAAATATTTGCCATCGTGTTCGTGAGCGATTCGGCGGCCAAAATCAAGCGCGCCTTACTTCGCTGATTTTCGATTAAACCATCTTTGATGTGCCGAATCGGGCTGACCGTGAGCAGTATTTTTAGGTTTGGATATTGGGTTTGCAAACGCTCAAAAGTAGCGTGAAGTGATTGTTCTATTTCGGGCAATTGTAGCTGTTTTCGCTCAAAACGATTGGCTGGTAATTTATGACAATTAGCCACGACTTTATCAGTTTGCTTATCTACAAAAACATTAGCTGTGCCGAGTGTAACGATGAGCCAATCTGCACTTTGCAAATCTGCACGAGCTATACGCAAGGCTTCATTTATATTTGCCAAAGCTATATCGGCATCGAGTGCGCCGAAGCGACTGTGGTGCATAAAACTTTGCCAGATGCCTTCGTGTTCAAAAATATCTACTGTTTCAAAATATTTTTTTTGTAATAAAAAATCAAGACTATCTGCTATCGAAATTGGATTGAATAAAATGCCAAAAGGATTGATATTTACTTGAAATTTTGCATCTTTGAGCCGATTACCGATGTTTTCGGCAAAGCATGAACCCATACACAACAGCTTGTGCATGGGATTTATATCTTTCGGAAAATCAATATCAGGCAATACGGTGCGGAAAACAGACATCTTTTTTTATTATCTTTTATTTCAAAAATTTTAGATTACGCATCAAAAATACTACTTTTCGGCTTTATTTAGATTTTTAAATATTTTTTATGCTCAAAATTATTATTTTGAAATAATAAAAAGGAGTTTTTATAACATATTATGAGTTTTTTCGATTGGCTTTTGGGCGACAAAAACAAGGACGACAGTAGTAGTTCCGATCCGTCTATCCGATTCGGACGACACAGCGGCTACTACAAATCTTCGACTCAGCACAATGCTTGGGACGCAGCCCTCAATGCCTTTGAAGAAGGGAATTATATGGAATCGTACCGAAAACTATTTGAGTATTTGGGTGCAGGCACAACCAACTGTGTGCAAACCACCGAACACGACGATAACTCAATTTCGTTTGAAATTCAGCAAGGCTCGAAGCGCATACTTGGCAAGGCAGACGTAAAAAGCGTACGTGCCGAAATAGACATCGCACAAGCCGAAACCTTGAATGTTGCCTTCATGCGCCGCCTGATGGAGTACAACAACGGCCTCACGTATGGCCGCTTCGCACTCGATGATGCCAATCACTTGCGTATGGTTTTTGATACGGCCGCCATTGATGCTTCGCCTTATAAATTGTTTTATGCGCTCAAAGAAATTGCGGTCAATTCGGACAAACAAGACGACCTACTGATAGAGCAATTCAAGATGTTGGTACCGACAGATACCGTTTTGAAAACCGAAATACCCGACGACGAAAAACAAGTCAAATACGATTATATCATCTCGTCGATACAAGAAAATTTTGCGGCCATAGAAGGCAATAAACAACTTTCGGAACAATATCCTGGCAGCGTAACTTATTTGCTACTGGATTTGCTCTATCGATTGGATTATCTGACCTGTCCCGAAGGCTACACGATGGAGATTTTTGAATCCGCACATCGCATATATAAGGTACACGACAAGGCAATTCTCCAAAAAAATGTAGGTTTGCGCAAAGAATTGGAACGTTTGCTGGTGCGCAAAAAAGAAGATTATTTTACAGAACTTTATCGTAGCGATTATGCTTTCGAGATCAATCCAACGGTAAGTCCAGACGCAATTTCGGCATATATATCCGAGGAATTACGGAATACGGATTGGTATATCAACCAAAACCAACATAAAGTGGCTTTGGCGATTAGCAATACGATTGTGGGTAGTATTTTATTCAATTTTACACCCATAAAGCCGATGCGTAGTTTGTTGCATTTGTATTATTACATCATCGAAAACAAGTATTTTGAAAACTTAGGTTTTAATAAAAAATACATAAACGATGAAGGTCAATTGCAAGCAAAGTTGATACAACAAGCCATACAAGCTGTTATACAACAAAATAAAAAAGAATACCCGCATTTGGTTTTTGATTTTAATAAAATGCAATACATAAATTTAGCAGCTTTTGCCAAAAGTTATTTGACGCAAGTACGTGATTTAGATTTTACAAAACCTGAATAAAATATTAAAAACTCATGTTATGCACAGCATTTTTTAATAGAAAAATAAACATTAAATTTACTCTAAATTAGTACGTTTCGGGCTGTGCCTTGTAGAAATTCGAGTTTTTGCAAAATGAAGTCGGATGA
>JAYUJV010000714.1:0-4205 GCA_043764975.1 Saprospirales bacterium | reverse complement strand
TACCAAGGTATGAGTCGCTAGGGCAATTACAAAATGGCGATTAGGCCAATTGAGCTTCGAGGAATGTAACCGCTTGACCTACAGTCGTGATATTCTCCGCCTGTTCGTCTGGGATAGAAACATTAAACTCTTTTTCAAACTCCATGATCAACTCAACAGTATCTAATGAGTCTGCACCAAGGTCGTTTGTGAAACTTGCACCTGTTGTTACTTCTGATTCGTCAACACCTAATTTGTCAACGATAATTTTTGTTACTCTTTCAGCGATTGTCATATTTACAAGACTGGTTTTTAAAAATGAAATTATTTTTACAAAATTAAGTTGCAAATATACATCAAGTTTATGTGTTGAAGCAAATCTTAATCGTTTTTTTTATTTTAATAAAAAATTTATTTCTATTTAATTTTAAAATAAGGCATTTATTGCTTAGTTTTTTGTTTGTCGTTATTTTTAATTTTATTTTTTTAAATAAAAAAAAAGAGTTTAAGCGGTTAGCCTAAACTCTTTTTCGAGGGTTTTATTTTCAAAATCACTAATTTAATCAAAACGACGTTTGTAAAACCAGCCATTGTCATTGAGCGTAAAGCCAAAACTAACTTGGTAATATCGCGCCGTAAATGTAGGAATACTATATTTACCACTTTCAAAAGTAACTTGCATAAACGAAATCTGGTTGCGCGGTAAACGAAGTGGCATTCCCAAACCTAAGGTAAAACCTTGATGCTTCAATTGATTGCCATTGAATGTACGTGGATCTTTACCTGTATAAAAACCTGCTTGGTAGCGCACACGACTCCAGTAATTGGTAAACGAACCAGCATTGGGTGTATATTCAGCACCAACGGATAATTTATTAGACGCTTTGAGCGTTTCGCCTGGTCTTGCTTCGTTTGTATATTTGTTCCAGCTATTCGCTACATAATTAATACCGATGCGCCATTTGTCCGTTTCTTCGTACATAATACCGAATGCAGCTTCGCCTGGCAAAACACCATTTTTGCGCGCACCAACTATGTTACGAAACGTATCTATTGCATAAGAACCAGCCGAATTACTGATATAATATGGATTTACGTGCGTAATAAATTCTGAAGTATAAGATCTAAATGTAGTCGTCGGATTACCATACGCACCTACAATGATGTGCTTACCATTATCTACTTTTTTCTTTTTGTCATCTATTTTCTTGAACGCATAGTCATATTGTATGCCTGTGTTCCAGATAAATCCACGCAAATCATAATTTGTTTTAGAGCTATTTTGATAACCGTTTGGCACAACAGAATTGTCCAATATCGTAGTACCATTCGCGCTGATGTTGCCAAAAAGATAGCCAATAGTTGCACCTGCCGAAAATCCTTTGTAGGAAACACCAGTACCCCATTGAAATTTATACGCACCGCCTTTACCTTTATAATTATAGGTAGTAGTTCCTAATGTAGGATCAGTTTTGGTATTCGTCACGTCATAACCTACTTTAGAATACGGTGCTACTGAAAGTTGCATACCGTAGTCCCAAGGAGATTTTTCGCGTTTATCGAGCAATTCGTTTACTTGGTTTTTTAGTGGAAAACCGAGTACCATATATTGCAAATTGCCACTTGTTGCTTTAGTAGCTGTGGTTGGTGTTGTGTTGGTTGTGCTTCGTACAAAAAAACCTAACTCATAAGCCGTAGATTTTAGGGCAGCCAACGATGCAGGATTGAGTATATTGATGTGATAAGCATCACGATACGTTGCCGAAAGGCCACTCATACCAACCGAGCCGCTTAGATTTTGTTCTACGATTTCACCCAATCCGATGTGCGTTAGTGGTGCATTGTCTTTAGGTGGCGCATCTTGTGCAAAAATGTAATTAGCTGATAAACAAGCTATTAGAATCAATAAATGACGCATTTATAAGTATTATTTATGATTGATATTATAGTTTAAAATCACGTTGAGTCCTATCGGAACCAAGTCGTTTTGTACTTCGAGGTGCAAATGTACTAAATGTTGAGCGATAAATGACGCATTACCACCTGTTAAAAGTGTTCTACATTTTCCGAAACGTTGTATGTAGGCATTTATGAAGCCTTCTATTTCATAAAAAAAGCCAAATTGCGCGCCTGTGCGCATAGCCGTTTCGGTGTTGTGGCCAATAAAATCTGACGTTTCGGCCAACGTCACCAACGGCAAACGAGCTGTAAATTCGTGCATGGCGCGAAAGCGCATGGCCAAACCTGGCGATATACTGCCACCATAATAATCGCCAGTGGTGGTTATAAAATCATAGGTAACGCAAGTGCCTGCATCAATGACCAATACATTTTCGCTTGGGTAAATATTGTGCGCAGCAATGACGGCAGCCAAGCGATCTTTACCAAGTGTTTGCGGTGTACCGTAATGATTTGTGATTGGTATGGGCGTTTCGTGACTCAACTCTACATATATATATGTATGCGTTAAATAATTGTGGATTTCATCTGACAAACTACCAGTAGCAGAAAGCGCGACTTTAGAAATATTGTGTTTTTCTAAAAAAAGTTTTAATTCAGACAACTTCAGTACTGGCATCGTTTCGCGCAAGATGATGTTATCATCTTGTATGAGTACCAATTTGGTACGAGTATTTCCATGATCTATGATACAGTGTAGCATATTGAGTTGAAATTAAAAAATTTGAACAAAAGTAGAAAAACAAAGCCAGTAATCAGAATTGTTTTTGAAAGATTTCAAAAAATAAGGTTTTTGAAACTTATTTTCATTTTTAAAACGTTATATGATAGATGATTTCAAAAAATCATTTTTTTACTTAAAATATTAATCATAAATTAAAGTTTTTTTGTGTCAATGAAAAAACATAAAAAAATAAATATTTTTTACTTAATAATTTGATTATCAATATTTTAAAATAATAAAAAATTGTATTTTTGTGACATTTTAATATTTTTTATTTTTCTAAAATAATATTTTTTATTTTTCTAACTACGATAGTTGGTGCAAAGGCAAGGCATATTTGAAGATTTTACCTATCTTTGCAATTCTGTATTCGATTTAGATTGAGCAACACATTTTTTTAATTGTTTTGGTTTGAGTTTCTAACGAAGATAAAGAATAATTTCGACGATTCATTTTGCTAAAAAAATCATTAATCCATTATATGGCCTATGGCATATAATCTTTACACCTCGATACTCCAAGCCAAACAGCAGCAACAAAAACAGTTTGTTGTCTTGCTTGACCCCGATAAGTTGCGCCTCAGTAACATAGATCGTGTATTGCATTTGGCGAGCCAAGCCAAAGTGGATTATTTTTTTGTAGGTGGTAGCCTTGTGGTAAGCGATATGCTGGATCAGTGTATCAAAACTATCAAAAGTTCGACTTCTATTCCTGTCATTTTGTTTCCAGGCGATATTTCGCAAATTAATTATAGTGCAGATGCTATCTTGTACTTGTCGCTCATATCGGGCCGAAATCCTGATTTATTGATTGGTAAACACGTTGTATCAGCACCTTTGTTATACAAAAGTAAGCTCGAAATCATTTCGACGGGCTATATGCTCATAGATGGCGGTCGCTCTACCACAGCTTCATACATGAGTGGCACTTTCCCTTTGCCAGCAGATAAAGAAGACATTGCGCTTTGCACAGCTTTGGCTGGCGAGATGTTAGGTATGAAACTCATATATATGGATGCAGGCAGTGGCGCTCAAAACCCAATCTCTGAGCGTATGATTAGTACAGTTGCCGAACACATTAGTATTCCGTTGGTTATTGGCGGCGGTATTCGTACACCCGAAAAAGCCTTGAAAAACGTACAAGCTGGCGCAGATGTCATCGTGATTGGCAATGCTATCGAAAAAGATCCTATCTTGATTGCTGAAATGGCAGCGGCTATTCACTCCATGAACGCACCTTTAGTCTATTCTAAATAAAACTGAATGTTCGCTTTTGCGAAAGCATTCAATCTATCGCGCACATTATTTCCATTTTTTTTATAAAACACGTACCTTTGCATTCATTTTGAAATGAATACGATTCATACTGATATTTAAAATTAGTCTTTATTGTCTTCAACGCTTAGACAATGTAACATGTAGATAATAAGTTGGTAAAGTTGAGTGTAGTATTTTAGACTTAGACGAGCCAGATTTGAAGTTCGATGCAGCGCATCGGGCTGAAAATATGGCGAAGTATAAGTTTAAAATAGTAGCGATAACGC
>JAYUJV010000713.1:0-4210 GCA_043764975.1 Saprospirales bacterium | reverse complement strand
AAAGAACTCAATAAACCTTTTTCAGCCTTTCGACAATCTCAAAAACTGCGGGGCAAATTTTAGTACTTTCGAGGGTTTTGGGTAACAATTGTGCTGCTTTTTTACGATCCGTATGCGGATAACCTGCACAGGCTTTTGGGCGCACATCGTATATAGAACAGTAATTGTCGCCGCCCAAAAACGGACATGGTGCGCCATTGTGCACATAATCGCCGTCGCTATCGAGGTGCAAATATTTTTGAATCAACTCTGATGGGCGAATCCGAAAATGATGTGCGATGCGCTCTATGTCTTTATCCATAAAAATGGGACTTGTCGTTTTGCAACAATTGGCGCAAGCCAGACAGTCGATGTCATCGAACACCTCGTGGTGCATAGCCTCCATCGTTTGGTCCAGATTTTTAGGTGGCTTAGCTTTTAGCCTTGTCAGAAATTTTTTATTTTCAGCAAATTTTTCAGTTGCTTTTCGTTGCAATTGCTCCAAATTCATCACAAATCATTGTTTTATTAAAGGTAAAGATATAAAAGTATGTTGAAATAAAAAATCCTTTCAATTGGCAATATACAATTGGCAATAAAATACGATTTTTTGACAAACTTTGCCAATTGTTTATTGCCAATTGTCTATTGAATTTTGACAAATCGCTTGCCGAATCCTACAATTCTTGAAACAATCCGTATATTTGTTTTTATTTTAAAAATATTATTAAAAAAATAAATATTTTCAGTTTTTAAAATACTGATTATCAAGCTGTTATTTTTTTAGATACAATCACAATCTACTTTTGAATACGTCCGAACCTACACTCAATATCATTGTGCCTTGCTACAATCCGACCGAAACGACTTGGGCGCAACACCTCGTGCAGCAATTTGAAGCCTTCAAGCTCGATTGTCCGCTTCGCCATGTGAACATGGTTTTGGTCAATGACGGCTCAACTGTGAACGTTTCGGCAGAGGTTTTTAAGTTTTTGAAAACGGCGATTCCTGGCATTTGTATCGTCAATTATGCCGAAAATAAAGGTAAAGGTTACGCTTTACGACAAGGTGTGGCGATGTCAAATGCTGATTATAACATATTTACAGATATAGATTTTCCTTATACATTGCCGAGTATGATTGCCGTTACCGAAGCCTTGATAGCGAAAGGTGGCATTGCAGCTGGTAATCGAAATGCGACGTATTACGAAAAAGTGCCGTTTGTGCGCAAGGTTATTTCTAAGATTTTTCGCCTCGTGATTCGCCTAATCGGAATCCCAGTGGACGATACGCAATGCGGCCTTAAAGGATTCGATAGCGCTGGACGCGATGTGTTTTTGGAAACGAATATAGACCGTTTTTTGTTCGATTTAGAGTTTTTGGTACTCGCAAGCCGCCGAAAAGGAATCCCGATTTATCCAGTTTCGGTACAACTCAATGAGGGCGTCGTGTTTAGTAAAATGGGTTGGAACGTACTTAGCACCGAATTTTGGAATTTTATAAAAGTCTTTTTTAAAAAAATATAATGCAAAGCATCCGCTGGAAAATAGCCCAAGCCTTCGAGATTCGTTGGTGGCGACAATACCTCAAATCCAAGACAAAACCTGAATATTTGGCTTGGAAACGCCAATATTGGCTCGATTTTTTGAAAAAATGTGAATTAAATCCTTCAAAAGATGCGACTGTGCTCGATGCAGGTTGTGGCCCAGCAGGGATATTTATGCTCTTCGATTCGCCTAAAACCACGGTTGCACTCGATCCATTGTTAGATCGATACGAACAAGATTTGGAGCATTTTCGACGTGTAGATTATCCCAATATCAACTTCGTAGCTTCGCCGTTGGAGTTGTGGACGCCGCCGCAAACCTTCGATTATGTGTTTTGTCTCAATGCCATCAATCACGTGGCGGATTTGGAACGTTGTTTCGATTTACTGTTGGCCGCTACCAAACCTGGTGCAACGCTTGTGGTTTCGATAGATGCGCACAATTATCAAGCCTTTAAACATATTTTTCGATTAGCACCAGGCGATATTTTGCATCCACACCAATACGATTTGGCCGAATACGAAGCCATGCTAACTAGCAGAGGTTGTCGAATAGAAAACACGATTTGTATGAAAAAAGAGTTTTTCTTCGATTATTATGTGCTAGTGGCGCGCAAAAACGTTGGCTAACTTTACAGAGAACGTTGTCGAGGTTTTAAATCTCGACAATGTTAGAAATTGAAAAAAAAACTTGCAAATTATCTAAAATTGGTTTATTTTTGTATAAAATAATAAGTTATGCAATTTGATGAAAATGGTTTTTTAAAACCTTGCAAACCGATTTCAAGCGATTTAGGTACATTTCAGGACTATTTTGTAAAATCAAAAAATCGAGAGCGTATTTTTAAAAGCTATTTATTGTTTTTAGATGAAGTTAAACTGATACCAATTTATAACTTTGAGCATTGGCTAAATGGTAGTTTTACAAGCAAAAAGCTCAACCCTAATGATTTGGATATTTTGATGTTTGTAGAAACTGAAACGTTCTATTCTTTTGAACATCAATTGTCTAAAATCAAAGAAAAATATAAAAAACTTTCGCTTGATATTTATTTTATCATCAAAAGGAATGAACAAGATGCCGATTATTTTCATTATCAATCAGATTATGCAGAATGGTATTCTTTATTTTCAAAAACCAAAGCAAAAAAAGGTACAAATACACGTTATAAAAAAGGGTTTATCCAAATAAATTTTAATTTTGATGAAAAATAATAAATACAGTGATAAAAGATACGTTTATTACATTATTGCGATTGAAGATTTAGAAGATTTGATAGCAAAAGCGGATAAACAGCTCAAAATGCACGAAAGTGCAGAGCGGGTGAGCCAATTAATGGTGAGCCAATTTTCAGAAATGAAAGAACGTTATACACAAGAACTGAAAGCTTTGCTACTCGAATTTTCAGCCGTTGTAAATACTCGTTTTAGTTTGGAAGCGGCATAACCATTATAAAAAAACGTTGTCGAAATTTAAAATTTCGACAACGTTTTTTTAATTTGTAAACCAATGTGTAGCAGTTTTGATTCGCTTTTAAGCTACTGCAAAAGCTGTATATTTTCGATACTCAGGAGCATGAAAACCTAACACAATATCCGTAGGTGGAACGCCTTTTGACATCAATTCTTTTCCGACTTCAAGGTCTGTAAAATTGGCTTGTATCCAAATCTTTCCATCTGATTTAATATCAAAATGTAACAAAATAGAACTTGTATATTGATTGTTTTTCCAACCAATACATACCAATTCGAAATGATTACGTTCTTTATCAGCGATTATTTGATATTCACTGTTAATGATTTCGTCCCCAATTTCTTCTTTTAAAATATCAATAATGATGTCTTGATATTTTGATATTTTCAATGTATCCATTGTATAATTTGTTTTGTTTCTGGTTCAAAAACAATTATTTTAACTTGACACTCTTCGATTGTTTCTTGGATTGCTTCTATTTGAAAATAAGTTTCAAATACTTTTTGCGGAACAGCTAAAAAAACGATTCTATCTTTTTCTACTTTTCTCAAATTGATTCGATAGCTCGTAAATTGTCCCAAAGCGTTATAAAAAGCATAGATAAAACTGTCTTCTAAAAAACTTTTAACCTCGACTGCTATCTTTTGAGTACCTTTTTCAGCAGCAATTATTTTTTCTGCACCGAAATCAATACTCTGTTTTATTCCTAAAACATTGATTTTGAGTGGGTCATGTGTAACCGTCCAACCATCGTTTATTAGCGCATTTTTTACGTCATTATGAAAAAAATCCTTTGCTGCCATTCCATTTTTTATGCAAAGTTAATGTTTTTTTTGAAAATTTTTGAAATTGTTATTTCGACGACGTTTTTTGTTACTCACATCTTCACCAACCGTTCCACCTTATCTTTTATTTTTATAAAATAAACCCCTTTGGGTAGATTCGGCAACGTTTCGGTTTGCTTTTTTTCTGTTATCAAAAATGTTTTTACAAGCTGACCATTAATGTCGTATAGGAGGATTTTTTCATTTTCTAAATCGTTGAAAAACAACTCGTTATCAAATGGATTTGGATAAATAAGATGGTTGTTTTCGGTCAATAAATCATCGTCGGCACTTGTTTTACAATAAGTAAATTGAGCGCCGAAATAATGAAAACCGAAGTATTTTCGCATGGTAACGGAAAGACTATCAGCGAATTTTTTACGATTT
>JAYUJV010000712.1:0-12360 GCA_043764975.1 Saprospirales bacterium | reverse complement strand
TTTCGAGAATATAGAATGCTTTCCAGTTCGATTTTAAGATTTTTTCATAGGCTTTTTGTTTTTGTCCCCTGCCCAATTCTTTTTGGGTAGGGGTTTTTATTTGTAAAACTAAACGTAGCCAATCTTTAGCAATTGTAACTACTTAGCCATTCATCGAATAGAGTAAAAAAGACAAGGCTTTACTCAAGATTGAGTACAATAAGCAATAGACAATAAGCAATTTTGCCTTTTGTCTATTGCTTATTGAAAGGAGTAATGCCTTATACCTCAATTTTCTATCATCTTTACCAATGCCTAAATTGTTACTAGTAATTATTATTTTTATTTTAAAGCCTTTGATATGAAGTCAATTTTTGTGTTGCTGATTTTTGTTTTTACTTTTACACCATATATATATAGTCAAGTGCCAGGCTATCAAGGCAAACGGCTGATTGTGGAAGGTTTGGCGTGTGCGTATCATTTTCCGCCCAATATCCTCAAGATTGGTGCTGCTGCTAAAAACATTCGGCTCAATACTGGTTTGCGAATTGAGTATGTAACTGGTCGCAAACGCGCATTTGCACTTTCGTATGAGCCAATGGGAACATTTACGACGCAAGGCAACTATCGTGGTGACGACAATAAAGGCGGCTCGGCCACTATTAACCACTATGCTTCGGGGTTTGGGCTTTCTTGTATCCGATATGCCAAAGCCAAATGGTGTCTTGCGCCTTTCGGCCGATATTGGAGTTATGGCTTGACTTATGTGCCAGTTCGAAGCACGATTGTGAACGAAAAAAGTGATGTCGTGCCGAACACGCCACTACGCACCAAAGATTGGATTGCGTCTATTGGTTTAGGTGTGCGCAATATTTATTGGGATCGGGTCTCGGCAAACCTTGGTGTGCAAGCTGGCCTTTCGATAAATGGTGTCAAAAACAGTCTAAATGATGTCAATAGTCTTTCTGACGAGCAACGTCTTTCTGGTAGCATCGGCAATTACCTGACAAAGGATTATTTTTTGAAAATATATCTTGCTTTTGGATTGCTGGTAAAGTAAATAGTCGAAATTGTAGATTAACATCAATTTCCACTTTAGAATTTAAAAGTTGCTCGCCTTTTTGCTGCAAAATAAACGGAAAATGTGTCGCCCACAACCTATTTTTTACGGTCGAAACCAACATTCCAAAATTATATTTTTTTATGAAAGCCAACATCGCATCGCGATCTTCAACTTTATTGAATGGATTTACATGCATATTTTAAAATTTAAACTCTCTACCCTCCAAAGGAGGATTTCCGACGTAGGTTTCTATATTTGAGTAAATATTAAAACTTATTTTCTTTACAAATACTTGATATTCAAATATTTATAAATAAAAAAGAAAAATTTTATTTTAAAACAAACTCAATGGCTCTGGCACTTCATCGTGAATATCGTCACCATCGTAATTATTTTTATTGAGTTTATCAGTAACTCGATACATTTTTAATAAACCATCGGGCATATTTATCCACTTATTAACATAGTTATCAACTTGGTTATCAACATTATGTGGATAAATCCAGTCATTTCGATCATTTTCGGTATTCAGAAAAATGGGCATACGGTTGTGAATAGATTTCATTTCGAGGTTTGGCTCAGTGGTCAGTATCGAAAAGGTATTTTTTTGAATAATGCCGTCAGTCCAAACGTCCCAAATACCTGCCATCCAAAGTAGCTCATCGTTTGCATTGAGTATTCGGTAAGGTATTCGTTTTTTACCTTCCATGCGCCATTCATAAAAACTATCGGCTGGCACTATACAGCGTTGTTGCCGAATCGCCTTCCGAAACGACGGTTTTTCGCCAATGTCCTCTACCCTAGCGTTAATGAGCGGTTTGGCTTCGTTCAAGTTTTTTTGCCAATGCGGTACCAAACCCCACGACATCAATTTCATACTATCAGGCGCATCACTCGTGATGACAGCCGCCATTTGCGTCGGCGCGATATTCATACTCATCGGTACATTGTCAGCACCTTTTAGTTTCTGAATTTCAGCCTTTTTAGCCGCTGATTTTGAGAATGAATAACGTCCACACATAGCTGGGGAAATTAAGGAAATTAAAAAATTAAAGAAATTAAAAAATTAAAGAAATTAAGAAAATAAAAAAATAATTCTCCTACTTTTTCTTTTGCAAAAGCGCCATATAAAAACCATCAAAACCAGTATCGGCTACCGAAGTACGTTGGTCTTTGATGAGTTCAAAATCGCTGTTTTGGTTCAAAAACCATTCGATCTGTTGTTCGTCTTCTGATGGCAAAATGCTACACGTGGCATATACCATCAATCCGCCAACACGTAGCATTTTGGGATATGTGGTCAATATTTCGCGTTGCGTTTGCTTTATTTTTTCGATAAATTCGGCTTGTAATTTCCATTTTGCATCTGGATTTCGGCGCAATACGCCAAGACCAGAACAAGGCACATCGAGCAACAAACGATCACAACTATCATACAATCGCTTGATGGTTTTGGTACTTTCAATGACCCGTGTTTCTACGTTGCCAACGCCAGCACGTTTGGCACGACGCTTGAGTTCTTCGAGCTTGTAACCTTCCACATCGAGCGCGATGAGTTGCCCTTTGTTTTGCATGGCTGCTGCTAATTGCAAGGTTTTACCACCTGCGCCAGCACAAGCATCAATGACACGAAGCCCAGGTTTTACGTCCAAAAAGCCACCAATCAATTGACTGCCAGCGTCTTGTACCTCAAAATATCCGCTTTTGAATTGCTCGGTACTAAATACATTTTGGCGTTTTTGCAAGCGCAATGCGGTCGGTACATCGGCTACCATTTCGGTTTCGATGCCAGAAGTAAACAAACTTTCTTTTAATGCTAATGTATTGATTTTAAGCATATTAGCACGCAAGATAACTGGTGCAGGCGTATTCAAGGCCGCCAATTCGGCAGTCCAAGCGTCACCTAATTCGCTACTTGCAAGCGTGTCCATCCAATCGGGAATAGATTGTATGAGCGCGCGATTGCTTTCTGCATCTTTATATCTTGACATGATGACATCGGGACGGAGGCCTTCAAACTCTATCCAAGCTGGTAATATATTGTCTTGCATGAGGTGCCAAGTGCCGAACATCCGCCACATACCATTTTCGTTGCGCCACGTGTCGCCTTCGCAATGTGCAATGAGCCGCCACCAACGCACCATTTCGTAAGTCGTTTCGGCTATAAAACCGCGATCGCGTGCGCCCCATTTTCGATTCGACCCCAATACGCGTTCGATGACTTTATCGGCGTATTTTTCTTCTATAAATATCTGTTGGAGCGCCAATATGACGGCATCTACCAAGACTTTGTGTAATTTCATGTAACTTATTTCGATCAGTAAAGCACAAAAGTACAATAAAAAATCCTACATTTTACAAGTGTATAATGTAGGATTTTTTTATTAATGAAAATATCTTTTTGAAATTTTTTAGATTTTATAACGTAAATTCAATATGCTTGTTTTTTAGCTAATTACTCCATAGTATTAAGTATGTAAGTATTAAGTATTACAGTTTTTTTCAACACCTAAATTTTTCACTATCAAGTATTTATCTCGACTTGAGTACTTAATACTCAAATACTTAATACTTTTGACCTAATAAAAAAACTTACTGCACTATATATTAAACACAAAAATTTAAAGAACCACTTCCTCAATACTTAAACCTAAAACCAGTCGCCAATTGAAGTTGATCTATTTTGTTGTTGTTCGGACCAAGTCCATATTTAGAGAGGTTTTGATGATATTCGATTTGGCTCGAAATCGACACGTGTTTTGTCAATTTATAGATAGCACCAAAGCCTAAATCGAAACTCATGTAAGCATTTCCAATCAAATCACTGTTGTAATACAAACCATCTGGCAATGGATTTTCGGCAAGTGTTGCATAAGGCGGCACGCTCACGGTACGACCTAAACTTTGATTGCGATAATCGTATTTACCTTTTATAACCAAATGCGCCGTAGCACCCAAATGGATAAACGGTTCTAAGCGTCCATTACCGAAACTATGCTCGAAAGACAACGGTATGTGTGCTGTACGGAGATCTACTTTATTATTTATCACGCGTTTTTCTCCGTTCGCAATCGGACGATAAGAAATAGAATTGAACAACATTTGGTCAAAACCGAGACCAGTCATGATTCGATTGCTACCTTTAGCAACACCCAAACGAGCCATAAAACCTTGATTGGTCGTTTTTTTGATTATATAATGGTCGTTATTGCTGTATTGAGCAGCTTCTAATATGCGATTAGAGTTGAGCGTAGTTTCTAAACTTGCAATCCAAAACCAAGTTTTAGGCACATTAAGTGTAGGTAATGTTTTTTGAAATTTATTATCTGTTTTATACGTCAAATCTTTAAACTCAGCAGTTGGCATAGCAGCCAATACTACAACATTTTCTCTTGTCACAACTTCTTCTGACATAGGTACTTGCATTGTATTTTGAGCCATCGAAACCAAAATAGGAACATTGTTTTCGACATCATTCTTTACAAAATCCATAACTTTTTCATCCTTATTATGGATGATAGTTGCAACTTGAGAGCGTTTAGTATTAGCAGTATTATGATACATATCTTTAGGATATGCAACTACTGACGACAAAGCATTTTTGTAACTATTTTTATTTCTAACTTGATTATATGCTTGATTATTAACTTGATTATTAATTTTAGAATCAACTTTAGTTGTATTGTTATCGCTTAGGTTAGCTGTCTGATTTTGGATATTTGAAGTAAAGAAATTCAACATCGTGACCAGTAGAATGAGCATCAAGGTTGCTTCGATGGCTTTGTAACGATACAAAGCGGTGCGCCACTCGGCTTGCAAATCCAGTCGGCGGCTCAAGAGTCGCCAGTGATTGGCATTGAATTTGGCAGTTGGTTGGGCTATTTTTTCTTTTATGTTGTTGTCAAAATTATTTTCTGCTTCGTTTTTCAGTTTTTCTTCTTCGGCTTGCAGACGTTGCTCCATGCGATCCCAGTTCATGGACTGTGGCGCGTTGAATATGGCAGTTGGTTGGGCTATTTTTTCTTTTATATTGTTGTCAAAATTATTTTCTGCTTCGTTTTTCAATTTTTCTTCTTCGGCTTGCAGACGCTGCTCCATGCGACCCCAGTTCATGGATCGTGGTGCTTCTAAGTTTTCGAGCGTTTCTTTTATTTTTTTATCTAATTCGTTATTCATAATCATTGTCCACTATTGGTTAGTTAGTGTTTGGCAACTGTTTCTTTGTTTATTAATAAAGCACGTAGTTTTACGCGCGCTTTAGCAAGATTCGAGCGAGAAGTACTCTCGTTGATGTCGAGTTGCTCTGCTATTTCTCTATGCGAAAATCCTTCTAACACATATAGATTAAAGACCGTTCTGTAAACGTCGGGCAATTGCTTGAGTGCCAACAGTATCTCTTGCTCCGAAAGTTGGCTGACCGCATCGGCATCGTCCGAAGTCATGTCATAAACGGTATCGATGTCTTCGGTGCGTCGGCGAATTTTTTTGCGATAAAAATCGATATTCGAGTTCACCATGATTCGGCGCATCCAGCCCCCCAACGACGTGCCAGGTTGATACTTAGCGATGTGTATAAAAATTTTCACAAAACCCTCGTGAAGCAAATCCATAGCATCGTCTTCGTTGCTGGCATAGCGCATACAAACGCCCATGAGCATCGAGTAATAATCTTCGTACAATTGCTTTTGTGCCCAGCGTTCGTGATTGACGCAAGCCGTGATCAGGTTGTACTCTTGTTCTTGTAAGCTAATCGAAATTTCCATGTCTTCGAGTTGAAGGTTTAGCAATAACGCTTAATGATGACAGGTCGCTGCCTATCGTTTATCATAAAGACTCTCGCAAGATACAGTTTGGTTGGTTCACTTCCTAAAAATAATCTACAATTTTCGCTTTTTGTACAATATTTAACATTCATTTTTTCAGAATCAGTATTTTATTTTTTAAAATAATGTTTTTACAAAATAATAATTCAAATTTCATTTTTTGAATATTAACATAAAATATTTATAAACATTTTGAAATGAAAAAACAAAGTCCTCATTTTCTTTTAAAAATAAATATATATGCAATGATTTATTGATTAGCTTTGTGGTGTAAATGTTTTTAAAAATTAAAAAATCATGATAACAATGGGACTTAAAAACAACTTGTATCTGTTTTTTATTTTATGGTCTTTTTTATGTTCCGCACAAGAAAAGAAAAACCCATACCAACTTAATCCATTAGGTTTAGGTGGCGGTTTATCAATAGGCGTGAGTTCATTACAAGGTCAATTAGGAAAGCAGTTTTCGCCTTATAATATAGGTGGTGAAATGACAGGAGAATTAATTTATAAAAAATGGATTGCGAATGTAGGTTTGAAGCTTATATACGCAAGAAATACAAAACAAATAACATATCAAAATACAGTATTTGATAAGAAAGAAATAGTATTTGAAACTGTTTTAAAAAGTCTAATAGGCTATGATGTTTTAAAAAATAAAAATTGGCGACTCATGCCTTTTACTGGCTTTGGTTATGGTAATATATTTGCTGATGATCCAATCAAAAACCCAGCTCCAACTAAAGATTTTGCTTATCTGAATTCAGGAATTATTATTGACAAATTTATAGGAAAGTTCAATTTTAAAAATAGTGATTCCATTATTTTTTTCACATATCATGGAGTGCCAAGTGCCAGTTGGCGATTTAAAGCAGAATATTTACATCCATTTTTGATTAATGAATACACTCAATTCAATGGCAACATTTTTCAAGTAACATTTGGAATCATGCTATATTTACATGGGCAAAATAGATTTATCGTCAAAGAAAAAAACTAAAAAATGAACATAAATATCTTCGGCGCAACTGGCTTAATCGGCAGCGCACTTCTGCAACAATGTATTGATAACGAGCAAATTACGAGTGTAAAAATATTTGTACGCAAAAAAATAGCGCTACAAAACGATAAACTCCAACAAGTCATCACTACTTTTGAAGGGTTGGAAAATGTAGCATCAGCAATCACAGGCGATGCGGTTTTCAATTGTTTAGGCACTACGCTCAAACAAGCAGGTAGTCAGGCAGCGCAATACGAGATTGATTGTAGTTATCCCGTAAAAGTGGCGCAACTCGCGGCCGCAAACGGCGTGCCGTGCATGGTCAATGTATCAAGTGTAGGCACGAGCGAAAATGGCAATTTTTACCTCAAAACCAAGGCCGATATGGAGCGCGGCGTGAGTGCAGCCATCGGTGCAAAAGCGTATTTTATGCGCCCATCGTTTCTGGTCGGCGATAGACCTGAATTTCGCTTGGGCGAAAAAATCGGCATTTATGCTTTTTATGGTATCAATCTTTTGTTGTTCGGTGGCTTACGAAAATACCGTTCTATACACGCCAAGCAAGTGGCAAAAGCGATGCTAAATGTGGCGCTGACGCAACCGACGGATAAGACTGTTTTTCATTATGATGAGATGGTTTAGGAAACGATATACAACTTTTTATCACATGTTGAACAATGTAAAGTACTAATAATCAAACTTTTATCTAATGAAAGAAATTTACATAGAAATTATACGACATTTAAGTATAGCGATAGGCATACCGTTATTCATTGGCTTTTTTCGTCTTTTAGCACCATTAAAAAGTGATTTCAAAGTCGTTCATGTTGATCCAATTGAAGGAAAAGCGTTAGAAAATAAAAGAACATTGGGTTGTGTTTTCAATTTAATCTTGATAGCAATTTTACTTTCTTCTGTTGCACCCTACATTTGGAAGCCACTTTATTCATGGCTACATTATTATCCAAATGCTCTGTTTGTTGAAGGCTTGGATAACATTATGACCTATATGTTTTGCGTTTGTTTAGCTGCACCAATTTCTATGTTAAGCACCAATTATTGGTTTGCACAACAATATGGAGAAGACAAATTCAATCTTCTGCAAAACCATTATACCGCAAAATATAAATTCAATAATCCCAGTGCAGAAAAATTTCTTTTTTACGCTTCCTTAATTATAGCATTTTTTGTTGTTTATGTAGTGTATTCACCAACAACCTTTGTTACAGAAAACGAAATCTGTTATAAAGAAGAATTGTCAATAAAGCTCGAAAAAAAGGAAATTAAAGAAGTAAAACAAATAAATTACATAAATAAAGTACAATACGATGAATCTAAAGGCTGTACTGGTTGGCCTAATTATAGAATAATATTTAATGATAATTCTATAATTTATAGCAGAGATCTTAATGATTATACGAGTGAAAATAATATTATCACACATCAAATGTATCAGTATATTAGTCAAAAATCAGGAAAGCCAATCATCAATTTAGATTGTGTGACTGTGAAAGCGTATCAAAATAAATAATTGTCTGTTAATCGAATTTTTTTATAAAATACTTCCAAATTAACGTACAACAACCACCTCAATGTGTCACAGGCGGAACAGTCGGAATTTCAATTATTTCTGTCGTTTTATTCTTTAATCGCCAATCAAAATCCAAGAAAGTGATTTCGGCATTTTCTTGGATTTTTACTTTCGAGTATTTATTCACGAAGGCCACAATGTCTTTAAAATCGCCTTTGTACCAATCAAAAATCATACTCAAACTTGCCTTTTCTTTTGTAATAACGTTGTTTTCGGAATTGATAAATCGCTTGGCGAGTAGCTCAAAATTGGAGTTCATATTGCTTGGCGTAAATACCTCGTTGAGCAAATCGGGGCTTGACATGGCGCCCGAATAGAGTGCAAAATGCACGCGCGGCTCATTCAGTTCTTTACGGATAATATCGTTTTCGATGTCATCGAGGCAATAACTTTTATCGCCAATCATCAAGTTTTTCACCTTCCAAATTTTGCCATCATATATGTCCAAAATACTTTTTGCTGGATAGTTTTCGACAAGCATCGAAATCATTTGTAGATTATATACATTGATCCAGTAAGCGAGGCGTTCGTTTCGGTGCCACTCATTTTTGGGTGGTACGTCGCTAAAGCATTTTAAAGTTTTAGCTATATCTAACTTATTCTTTTTCAACGATTTATAATCTAATTGACCTTGTTCAGAAATATACTTTTTGAAAAAAGGCGCGACCAATTTATAATTAGGTTGTGCCGAAAGCATAAAGGTTATTAATAAAAAAAATAAGAGTGTTGTGTTAAATTTTTTCATTTTGTAGGTATTTTATTTTTGAAAACGATTCAAAATAATTTCTACAAAGTTGTTGTTTTGTTATCACAAAGTTATCACATGATTTATAAAAATTGTTTTGTCAAATTCAATACAATTTTCCTAATATCAGTACTAATTAGTCAAGTAAAAATCACTTTATTTATACCATAACAACTCATTTTTTTTCATTTTAAATCCATGATTTAGATGCTATCTACGATATTTAAAAAACGAACTGTAAAAATCAAAAAAAAATATTCAATTTAAATCTTCTCAATTCCAATTTTAAGAATAATTATAAATAAAATTACGATAAATCCAAATTATGTTTTAAATAAAAAATACATTCAAGTCTAAAGTGTTAAAATCATAAAAAATATTATTGTGACATAGTAAAAATATAAATTATTCTTTTACATTTGTAACCCTTAATAATATTTAAATCATAAATCAACATTTTTATTATGAAAAAAACAACTACTTTAAGCATTTTTTTATCTTTTCTCTTACTTTTCACATCAAAAACACTCTTTTCGCAAGGTGTAGGCTATAGTCCTGACAATAGCTACTTTCTTAATCTCGCATCTTCGGCAGCCTCTGGCGGAGTCAGTACGGCTACTCGTGATGTATATTTCGATTTTTACAAATCAGGTGTGACAGACTTTTCAGGACAAGGCCCAGGTGTCACAGTTGTTATCAAATTACGTACAGAATCTGATACGCGCGATGCCACTTATGCAGCTGCTTCGTCGGTATATCAAACCATTACGGCTGTATATGCAAGTGATGATGGCAACAATGACCGCTACAAAGCAACTTTACCCATTGGCTTACCCAACGGTCGTTACACATGGGAATGTGAGGCCACACATGGTGGCGTGACGTACAAAAGCTGGGATTATACGACTAAAACTGGTAATAGTTTACAATATTTTACGGTTGGTGGCGCAGGTATTTATCGCTCAATGCTCATCACTGATGTCGGAAGTGGCAACACTTACTACGATTTATTGAAGTTTCAACCAGGCAATTTAGATTTGCCAGCTCAACTCGCTGGGCCAAATAATGGTGGTTTTTGTAGCAGTGGTACACTAAACATAGGTGCAGAGATCAATACTTACAAAAACAATTGGTATGGCGGCACCGATGTAAGCGCCAATAGAATGTTTTATAGAGTGACCGCTATCAGCGCCAAAGGTACATCGAGTAATCTCAATACGCCTGGTGCTTGGAATAGCTTTACTTTACCATATCGCGACAATTGTCAGGGTTCAAATTTCACTTATGTCAGCACCTTTGCCATGGGTGGCTCTTGCCAAATTGATGATGCTGCAAAAATCGACCAACGTTGGGACAGACGCGGTAGTGGTAATGCCATGGCAAATGTATTGCCTGCTGCATCAACGGTTTGCCCTGTCACAGCAGCTACTGGCGCAGTGACCTATAAACTTGAGGTATATACCGAAACCGATGTTTATGCAAATAGCGGCAATTCGACGACCAGAAATCCACTGGCTACCAACGCTTACTACTCCACTCTTTTTGAAGTAAATGGACTAGCAACTACGGCTTCAAACGGCTATCAAGCTGGCGATGGTTGTGCTTTGACGTTGCTCCCAATCAAATTAATAGATTTTACGGCGCAAGCCCAAAAAGATAATATTGCTATAAAATGGACTACCGCTTCTGAAAAAAATGCAGACCAATTTAAAGTCGAACGCAGTCCGAATGGCAAAGATTGGCACGAAATCATGGTCGTTTCGGCGCATAACAACAGTGATATTGAGCAAAAATATAATGTATTGGACAGAAATCCTTATGCAGATATGAATTATTATCGCTTGCGTGAGGTAGATTTCGATGGAAGCTACACGTATAGTAATGTAGTTACAGCTCGTTTTGGAAAGTCGAATAGTCTGCACCTTTTCCCGAATCCAGTTGGCGAGCAATTGACTTTGGAGTTAGGTTTGTCCGAAGTTTCGGACTCCGATTATGTGTTCAGTATTTATGATATACAAGGCAAAACGGTACAGCAATGGACACAAAATTTAGCAGATAAAAACAACCACATAGAAAGAAATATTGGAAATATTTCTCCTGGGTTGTATTTCTTGAAAGTTCAAAATCAAGATGGCACAAGCGTTCAAGAAAGTCATTTTGTAAAAAAATAACCGTTGTTTCGTTTGCTTAAAAACAAAAAAAAGCCGTTTTGTAGGTCAGAGACTTACAAAACGGCTTTTGATTTTATTTTTGATTTATCAAAAAACTAAGCAACATTTACCTTATCTTTATACAAATAAGATACTACCAAGACCGCTAAAAATACCAATGGCGGTATTATATTACCCATGCCATCGCCACTCGAAAGGTGTGCATAAGCTGCTGATATAAATACTAAACCGAAGCCAAAATATGCAAATTCTCTGATTTTTGAAGGTGTCATTGGCAATAGAAGTGCGAGCGCACCTAAGATTTTGAACGCACCCAATTCTACTCTAAAATAATCAGGAAAACCCAAATGTACAAATGCAGCCTTCATATCAGGATTTGTGAAATAACCGAATGCACTAAAGAGCATCATTGCAGCAACTAAACCTGTGGTTACCCAAAAAATAATTTTGTTCATATTCATTTTTACTTAGGCGCATTCAAGTAATAAATGCAACTGTGATAACGGTAAAATTAGGTAAGTAGAAATAAAAAAGCACCAAGAGTAGAAAGAAATAATTCAAAATACTCTTGGAGAAACAAAAATGTTCTACCTTGTTACCGATCAAAATCACAAAATATGAGTCATTTAAGTTCGGAGCAAAGATACACAATAGGAACGATGTATGCACGAGGTATGAGCCAGAAAATCATATCAGAAACAATAGGTCGAGACAAGTCGGTAGTTAGCCGCGAATTATCACGCAATCGCGACTTGCGGAGTAAAATCTATAAGCCGGATTTAGCTCAACGTAAGTGCAATGAACGTCATCGGAAAAAGGCAAAAAAAATAAAATTAGATGAGGCAATGAAGCATCTGATAGACGAACAATTGGGTAAAAAATTTAGCCCTGAACAAATCGTAGGATTAGCCAAGACAAAGGGTGTGTCTTGTGTGTCGCATGAGCGTATTTATCAGTATATTTGGGCGGATAAAAAAGCTGGAGGAACA
>JAYUJV010000711.1:0-1567 GCA_043764975.1 Saprospirales bacterium | reverse complement strand
TCAAATGTTAAAGTATGTTAAAATACTGAAAATCAGTGACTTGTAAGTGATACTTTTTTATATACACTACGTCAAAAAGATGTGTGTGTAATAAAGCGTTAGCAGAACCAAAAGTGGTTTTTACTAAAGCGAACTAAGAGGGAGCAATACTGTTGAGTATTGTTTCCTCTTTTTTTTATTTCAAATCAACACTTTCAAGGTCAAATACTTCTCTAAATATTCGCCATTGCGATAGATGACTAAGCGATAGCGTTTCCCTTCTTTTTTGCGAAAGCGCGAGCAGAGGCTTTCTAAATTCATCAGTTTTGTAGAAATATTATTGATGCTCATTAGTCGGTCATCCACGTGAATATCGGCCAGTTCGGCTGGCGAATCTGGTACAATATGTTGCACATAAAAGCGATTGAGGTTTTCGCCGCTTGCCATCATGAGCATACCGCTTTTATCGTATTCAAAAGGCTTATTATATGCGTAAGTTGGTTTTAGATATGCCTTAGAGTGTATATAATCAATGATGACCACAAACCGATTCAGAATATCGTTGCCCAATATACCATTGCGCCCGACCACTTTTAGACTATCCGAACCTTGTGTAAAGTCTTGAAAATCCACGAGGAGTTGATCAAAAAATATGTTTTCAGAAAAACTTAATTTTTCAATGCGGCCAGTATAACCCATTATGTTGCCGCCAAGGCCCATGCCCAATCGCCCTTGTATGTAGCGTTGCGGCATCACGAGCGAAGGGTGCGTGTGTGCATATAACAAAAACGAAAGGCTTGCGCCCGAATCAATCAGAATGGTCGTGAGTAGCGATTGGCCGTTGTCTAACGTTATAATAGGAGAAATAAACGGCTTGCCTTGCGATATTTGAATCGGGAAAACTTCATAGTCGCGTGGTGCTTCAAAGGTATTTGGCTCAAAGAGCGTAATCATTTTTTTTTGATAATTGATTTTCAATACATAATTATTGAAAAGGTCGGCACCGAGAATACCTTGTATTTTAGTGCCTACACAGGCTTCGAGCCGAAAATAATCTTGATCGAGTACGAGTATGTTCTGATTGTTGGCAAACACTGAGCCTTCGTTGGTTTCGATGGTGATGTTTTTGGCAAGGTAAGATTTGAGGGGCGTTTTTAGGTCTGCGCCTAATAGGTCAAATGTTTTTTCATAATTGACCTTTAGTAGATCAGTTATTGATTTTTGGCAAAGTATAGTGTGTTCAGCGCCAGTATCAAAAATCATCCGAAGCGGAAAAGTACGATTGAGGGTAACTTCTACGACAATAAAATTATTTTCGTACTCAAAAGGAATATCAATTTGCTTGGTGTTTTTATCGGCTACAAATCCAAATTGTGCCACACAACTAAAGCTGACACAACACAATAAGAAAGATAAAAAGATAGCTTGATATTTCATTTTTATAGATGTTCTTTGACAAAAGTAAATATTTTTTAGTTAAAATACAATTTATTTCAATTAAAATAAACTTCATTTTAAAATAAATAACTACTTTTGATTCTTAGTTTTATACCAACTTTTAAAACGGTATATAATTTGGTACTAAAGG
>JAYUJV010000710.1:0-12443 GCA_043764975.1 Saprospirales bacterium | reverse complement strand
AAAGTCAAATATCCAATCCTCAACAAGATTACTTGGGAAACCGCTTGAATTTTGAAAAGTATAATATCCATTTATAAAAAATTGACATTCAGAAATATACTTAAATACGTTATGTTTTTGATTAAACTTTAATGATATATAAAGCGTTGATGCCTTGATATTTATAGTCATTTTTTGTAACTTGAAGGTGTTTATTATCGATTTTTTTTGCTTTAATAACTCGATTTATCGTTACATATTTTACTCATTAATTACTTCTTTCATTTATCATCCTTTTTATTTCTTCTGTAAGTTCATTACTATATTTAAAAATCCAACCGTCTTCAAATAACAGTTCGGAATACAAACCTTCGGTGTACATTTCGACAATATCTATATTTCGTCCATCTGCTTTATATGTAATTGTAAAATTTTTCTCAACATGATCGAAATGATACAAAAAAAGTGCAATTGAATTATAGATTTTATCAAATAGCAAATATTCCAAATCTTTTTTCAATGCTTGCTTTTCTATATCGTCTAATTTAGAAAAATAGCTTTGCGAGATAAAGTTATCAGTTTGTTTAGAATTTAGTTTGATTAAACTATCAAAAACATTTTGAATAAATGTTTTACCAAACAAATCAAGGATTTCATATTTTTTTAACATAGTTCTTTTATTTTTAAATTAAAAAATTCATCTAGTAATTCAAAAAGTACTTTTTCGGCTATATCTTCATTTCTTTTTGCGAGATGGTTTAGTATGTAGTAAGTCCAATGAACAGAAAAGTGAGTGCCTACTTTTCCCCTTAACCATTCTTGAATGGACATAGAAACATCATAATCTTCCAATTCCTTCAACGCTAAACAATAACCAATCAAAAAACTTGCGAGAGATGTATAAGAATCGTCAAAGATAAACATACTTCTTCTTGCTTTAATATCATTTACTATTCCCTTAAATTTAGTTAAACTTTTTTCCATCTGTTATTCATTTTTTGTAACTTAAAGGTATTTATTGTCGATTTTTTTTGCTTTTTTTGTAAAAACAAGGCTTTACAGCAAAATACCCTACAAGTCGAGTTCTTCCTCTGTTTTTAAACCATTTATGAACTCTTCAAAAGAATCTGCTATTTTTAAAAACTGACCTTCTGGTAAATGGTCTGTCCATCTATTGACATAAATTGATCCATGGTCTTTTTCTTCCATACATAAGCAAAAATGCCAACCGCCTAATTCACTTGCAAAAGGTATCATTTTACCCCAGCCATTTGATGCAAACTCATCTGTTAATTTATAGATAGTTGAAAAATTTTCAAAAACAATAATTGTCCAAATTGTTTTTTCAAAATCAATAAAAGTATTTTCTCTATGAGAAAAACCTGCATTTCCTTTCATGAAAAACCTAAAATCCATATTAAATTTTTTTCCAATTAGAGCTTCAATAGTATTTAAACTACTATCATTCATTCCCCCTAAGGGAATTACGGTTAATTTTTTTATCATTTTTAAAGTTAATTGATAACAAATAAAACTACCTTGAATAACGACTATTACTTGGGAAAATAATTTTTTCAATGTTTTCTAAACCATTAATAAATGCTTCAAAGGTGTCTGTTACTTTTACAAGTATATATTCTTCTTTTTCTTCGTCCCACTCCCTTCCAATATAGTAAACCGCACCTTTTTCACTTTCCAAATCAATATGAAAGTATGAACCACTAGCGCAATATCCGAATGGAAGATACTGGATTTTACCAATATTTTTTGTTATTTCAATTATTTTATTTACCCAATATTCTCTCTCAAAGTGCTCAAAAGATGAAATTCCATATAAACAATCAGTTTCTTTAAAATAAAAGTCAGATTCCTCAAATTGGCCACCACCATTTAATAATAAAAAATCTATGTAATACTTTGGTAGAGTAATATCCACTTTTATTTCCCAACTATTTATTTCGTCAAGAGTGGGTAATTGAGTAGTTCCAAATTTTTTTGTAAGTATTCTCATTATTTTTTGTTTGTGACATTTGTAATATTTTCTACTACTCAATACTCATTTGAATCCATCATTATTAAAATAGCACCAACCAAAGGTAAATAAATACTTTCATTCACAAATACTTTTTTCGATATTTTAAACGCAAAGATTATCGAAATGAGAAGTCGAAAGGTGCGTAAAAAAGATATAGAGTTAAAAATGAATGTATTTTATAGAATTTTATGAGCATTTATGAAAAAAATATTTTATTTATAAAAATAAAAATGAGCGAAAGGGAGATTTCATAACCCATTCATAATGCGTGATTTAGTGCGAAAAAAAGACGTGGTCGAAAAAAGTTGGGCGATTTTTGGACTCATTTTCAATGAGTTATGCAATATATTTTAAAAATATTTTTAGAAAACACTTGATAATCCCAGAAAACAAACATACCTTTGCAGCCGCTAATAAAACAGCGAACATAATAATATTCTATTCACAATTAAATAACTATATCGTGAGCCTAAATCATTTAAGCTACAAGACAAAGTCAGCTAAAAAAGAAGAGGTAACAAGAAAGTGGTTCATCGTAGATGCAGAAGGCGAAACAGTAGGTCGTTTATGCAGCCGCGTAGCAACAATCTTGCGTGGTAAGCACAAAGCGAGCTACACACCGCACACTGATACTGGTGATTACGTAATCGTTATCAACTCTGATAAGGTACGTTTTACAGGTAACAAAATGAATGCTAAAGAATACTTGACGTACTCATTGTACCCAGGTGGCCAAAAAGCAGAAACAGCAAAGAGCCTTATGGCGCGCAAACCGTATGCTATCATCGAACGCGGAACACGCGGGATGTTGCCAAAGACAAAACTTGGCGATGCAATGATAACGAAGTTATTCGTATATGCAGGTGACACGCACCCACACGCAGCGCAACAACCAGAAGCGTTGGTAATCAAAAAATAATTAAAAATAATTATTGTATAACACAATTTCAACCTATAATATCCTTTACACATGGAAATGATTAATGCGGTAGGAAGAAGAAAAGCGGCTGTAGCGCGTGTGTACCTCACTAAAGGTGACGGTAAAATCACAATCAACGGCAAGGAGCATAAAAACTACTTCCCTCAAATACATATCCAACACAACGTCACAGATCCTTTTGATGTTGTAAGCGCAACTGGCATATATGACCTTAAAGTAAATGTACGCGGCGGCGGGTACAAAGGTCAAGCAGAAGCAGTGCGTTTGGGTGTTTCTCGTGCGTTAGTGAAACTCAATGAAGAGTTCCGTTCACCACTGAAGAAAGAAAAATTCTTGACTCGCGATGCTCGTGAGGTAGAACGTAAGAAATTCGGTAAGCCAAAGGCAAGAAAGAGTTTCCAGTTCTCAAAACGTTAATTTATCGTTTTGGGCAAAACTTGGAGCGTTTTTTTCCAAGTTGCTTTATCAAATTTATTCGTAAACAATCAAATTTATTCTAATATAATGGCTAAACCAACATATCAGGAACTTTTGGATGCCGGTGTACACTTTGGTCACCTAAAAAGAAAATGGAATCCAAAGATGAGCCCTTATATCTTCATGGAGAAGAAAGGGATACACATCATAGACCTGAACCGTACGTCCGAAAACTTAGAGCGCGCAGCTATGGCTATGCGTCAGATTGCAAAGTCTGGAAAAAAAATCATGTATGTAGCAACGAAGAAGCAAGCTCGCGACATCGTTGAAAAAGCTGCACGCAGCGTCAATATGCCTTTCGTAACTGACCGTTGGTTGGGAGGTATGATGACAAACTTCGCTACGCTCCGTAAGTCTATCAAGAAAATGGAGAACATCGAGAAGTTACTCAATGATCCGTCTGTATCTATCAATAAAAAAGAGCGTTTGACACTTGATCGTGAGCGTCAGCGTCTTGAAAAAGTATTGGGTGGTGTTGCAAAATTGACAAAAGTACCTGCGGCAATTTTTATCGTAGATATTCACAACGAACACCTTGCATTGGCTGAAGCACATAACTTAGGTATTCGTACTTTTGGTATGGTGGACACCAACTCAGATCCAAACTTAGTTGACTTCCCGATTCCTGCTAACGATGATGCTTCGCGTTCAATCGCCATCATCACTGGCTACATCACAGAAGCCATCAAAGAAGGATTGGCAGAGCGCAAAGAAAACGCACCTGAATAATTCTAAAAATATTAAAACATTGATAACCAATATTTTATGAAAATAAAATAAATATTATTAGCGTTAAAAGTATTTCAAGACATTGTTCTAATCAATATATTAAAGAAAAATCGTAAAAATAACCAACGCTACTTATCGTGTTTTAACGAACTTGACGAGGTGCTGTATTTTACGATTTTTCTTTTTATACTAACAAAAATATTTTTTTTTATAATATATAAATACTCAATAAATCATGAGCCAATTATCAGCTGCAGATGTAAAAAAACTGCGTGACATGACCGGCGCCGGTATGATGGATTGCAAAAAAGCATTAGAAGCGACTAACAACGACTTAGAAGCTGCCATTGACTACCTTCGTAAATTAGGACAAAAGCTCTCTATAAAGCGTGCTGACCGTGAAGCTAAAGAAGGTGTGGTAATCGCACAAACTTCTGCTAACCGTAACAACGGTATCATCATCCGTTTGAGTTGCGAAACAGATTTCGTAGCAAAAAATGAAAGTTTCATCGCATTGGCACAACAAATCGCTGATGCTGCCTTGAAGGCACTTCCTGCTGACTTAGAAACATTATTGACAACTACTTTTGATGGCTCAATCTCTATCGGAGAAAAGGTATTGGAGCAGTTGGCTGTAATCGGAGAAAAAGTTGAGGTTGCTCAATACGAAAAAATCGAAACAGCAGCTGGCCAAGGTCAAGTGATTCCTTACATCCACATGGGTTACCGTGCAGGTGTATTGGTAGCGCTTAACTTAGAAGGTCCGGATCTTATCGAAGTTGGTAAAGACACTGCTATGCAAGTAGCAGCTATGAAGCCAGTTGCGGTAGATAAAGACGGTGTTGATTCTACTGTAATCGAACGCGAAATGGAGATTGCAAAGGAGCAAAGTCGCAACGAAGGTAAGCCAGAAGAAATGATTGAAAAAATCGCTCAAGGTAAATTGACGCGTTTCTACAAAGATTTCACACTCTTGAATCAAGATTTCGTGAAAGACGGTAGCAAAACAGTTGCTCAACAATTGGATAGCGTTAAGAAAGGTTTGACAGTGACTTCTTTCCGTCACGTTACGCTTGGATAATATTTATCGATACGATATAAAACATATAAAGAGGTTATTTCCGTTTGGGAATAGCCTCTTTTTTTTTGTAAAAAATGTATTTTAAAACGAAAACCAATGGTTGAAACTATTGGCTACAAAGTCGGTCATCGCAATGCGACTTATACGTGTAAAAGCTACGAAATTGTAAGAAATTTTGTCTCATTTTAAATGTTTTTTTAAAAATTAGTAAATACAAAATTAGGCTTTTTTTTAAATTTCTGTAATGTTTATTTTTAGTTTTCCAATAAAACAACATTAAAGTGCATTTAAATCATGTAAAAGACAATTATTTATGTTGAAAAGTAAAAATATCGTAATTTGGGTATTCGATTCATAAAAAAGATAATATCTTTGGCGGCATAAACTATTTACAAAATTTTAAACATAAAAAATTATATCTAATGGGAACAGGATTACAAACCCTTGACTGGGCTGTCTTTATTTTTTATTTCATCGTTGTCGCAGGTTACGGTTTTTGGATTTACAACCGTAAACGTACTGGCTCAACGAGCTCAAACGATTATTTTTTGGCAGAAGGCTCGCTCACATGGTGGGCAATCGGCGCTTCATTGATTGCCTCTAATATTTCGGCAGAGCAATTTATCGGTATGTCGGGGTCTGGCTTCAATATGGGTCTTGGTATATCTACGTATGAGTGGATGGCAGCGGCCACGTTGTTGACCGTTGGCGTATTTTTTATGCCCATTTACTTAAAAAATAAGATTTTTACGATGCCTCAATTCCTAAATACGCGTTATAATGCTACGGTAAGTACCATTATGGCGATATTCTGGTTATTTTTGTACGTTTTTGTCAATCTTACAGCTATTTTGTACCTCGGTGCGTTGGCTATTTCTACCATCGCAGGCTTGAATTTTGATTATTGTATGTGGTTTTTAGCCGCTTTTGCAATTATTATCACACTTGGTGGCATGAAAGTAATTGGTTATACTGATGTGATTCAAGTGTTTTTTCTAGTCATTGGTGGTTTAGCAACGACTTATATGGCTGTTTCGTTGGTTTCTCAACAATACGGCACGACAGGATTGATGGAGGGTGTTCATGCCATGCAGCAAAATGCAGGCGATCACTTTCACATGATTTTTCCTAAGGGAAATCCTCACTACATGGCATTGCCTGGACTTACGGTCTTGATTGGTGGTATGTGGATTGCGAACTTGAACTATTGGGGTTGTAATCAATACATCACGCAACGCGCTTTGGGTGCTGATTTGAAAACTTCACGACAAGGTATTTTATTTGCAGCATTCTTAAAAATGTTGATGCCAATTATCGTAGTTGTGCCTGGTATTGCAGCTTATGTGTTGCACCAAAAAGGTATGTTTCAGCAAGAAATGTTAAAAGACGGTGTTTTGAATCAAGACAACGCCTATCCTGTATTGCTAAACTTATTGCCTGTCGGCTTAAAAGGTTTATCTTTTTCAGCCTTGACAGCAGCGATTGTGGCTTCATTAGCTGGTAAAGCGAATAGTATTTCTACTATTTTTACGTTGGATATTTACAGAAAATTTATCGGAAAAGATGCAACGGAAGAGCAATTGGTACTCGTCGGCCGTGGTACGGTTGTGGTTGCGTTGATAATTGCCATTATTGCTTCGCCATATATGGGCATTGACAAAAAAGGTGGTTTTCAGTTTATACAAGAAATGACGGGCTTGGTTTCTCCAGGTTTATTTGCAGCATTTTTTATGGGCTTTTTCTGGAAAAAAACAAACTCCGAAGGTGCTTTATTTGCAATTGTAGGTGGTTTTATTATGGCATTAGCCATGCACTACAAAATGCAAGACATTCCTTTTCTTGATCGTATGGGCTATGTATTTTGCATCTGTGTAGCCGTGATGGTTGTACTCGGATTGCTAAAACCAAGCGATAAAGGCTTAGAAGTGGATTCAAGTATGTTCCGCGTAGATAAAGGTTTTGCTATCGGTGCAGGTATTATCTTAACTATGATTGTCGCATTATATACGTATTTCTGGTAATTTTTATTTTAAATAATAACTTAAAAAAGGTCATCGAGCGTAAAACTTCGATGACCTTTTTGCGTAATATAACATAAGGTTGTAAAGTGATGAAAATAATTACTATTTTTGTCATGTTTTTAATCAGTTGATTTTATAAATAATTGATTATCAAATTGATAGCTATTTTGTTAATAGAATTATTGTTAATGGATTTTTATCAAAAACCTAGTCTTATCTAAAAACATACTTGACTTTTTATGTTAAAAAGTCATCGAGAAACAAAAAATATCTATGAAACAAGTACTTCGTTTATTTATACTTGTGCCTTGTTTGGCCATATTTACGGTTGCTGCCACTAGCTCAAATAAAGTGCCATCTGCGCCAGGTGCAGGTACATATCCGACCTCAAAAGCGGAACGCGTTTGGGTGGATTCCATCTACAATAACATGACACCCATGCAGCGCATGGGGCAATTATTTATGTTACGCGCACACTCCGACAAAGGCGCGGTGTATGAAGAACAAGTGGCCAGTCTTATCCGCACGTATCAGGTCGGCGGACTTTGTTTTTTTCAAGGCACGCCCGAAAAACAAGCGGCATTGACCAATTATTATCAATCATTGAGCCTTGGTTTGCCACTCATGATCAGTATGGATGCCGAATGGGGACTTGGTATGCGACTAAAAGAAACGACTGTTAGTTTTCCGTACCAGACGATGTTGGGCGCTATCCAAAACAATAACTTGATATATGACATGGGTAAAGAAATTGCACGTGAGTTTCGCCGTATCGGTATGCACATCAATTTTGCGCCAAGCATAGATGTCAATAATAATCCCAACAATCCTGTCATCAATTTTCGTTCGTTCGGTGAGGATCGTTATAATGTGACCGCCAAAGGCATCATGTACACGCGAGGTTTGCAAGAAAACGGCATCATAGCTTGCGCCAAACACTTCCCAGGTCATGGCGATACGAATATGGATTCGCACGAAGATTTGCCCATTTTGCCACAAAGCCGCGAGCGATTGGATAGTTTGGAGCTGTTTCCCTTTCGAGTCTTGTCTCAGTTTGGTGTGCAAAGTATGATGGTGGCGCACATGTCAGTGCCATCTATTGATGCTACGACGAACCTACCAACTTCGCTTTCGCCAAAAGCCGTTACTGATTTATTGCGCAATGATATTGGTTATCAAGGGCTTTTGTTTACTGATGGTTTGGAGATGAAAGGCGTTACGAAATTTTATAAAAATGGAGAAGTAGAAGCGCGCGCCTTGGCTGCTGGCAACGATGTGTTGCTATTGCCCGAAAGTGTGCCAAACGCTATTGCAAAAATTCAAGAATATATTGATGCTAAAAAAATAGATGTAAATCAGCTCGAACGCAGCGTAAAAAGAATCTTATTGGCCAAATATCGTTTAGGTTTACGTGGCCCACAAACACCCATTGACCTCAATAATCTTTCGGCAGATCTCAATAGTCCCGAAGCCACTGGCCTCAAACGCAGACTCATCAGCGAAGGTTTGACGGCTGTTCGCAATGAGGGAGAGTTGCTACCGATTAAAAATTTGCAAGGCAAAAAAATAGCGACATTGGCGGTTGGTAATCCTGTTCGGACTTTGTTTCAGACTGCCGCAGACCGTTATGGCGCTATGGAGCATTTTAATGTAGGCAAAAACAGTACGCCCGCCGAAATGGAAACATTGGTCAGTAATTTGGCTACAAAAGATGTCGTGATAGTGAGTATTCATGACATGAGCCAAAAAGCAAAAAATAATTTTGGCTTAACGCAAAACGAAATTGATTTGATTAATAATTTGGCTGCACGCCAAAAAAATGTCATCTTGACGGTATTCGGCAACGCATATAGTCTTCGTTATTTTGATAGCGTAAATTGCATCGTACAATGTTATGACGAAGATCAACATACGCAAGACATTGCGGCGCAAGGCATTTTTGGCATCATTCCGTTCAAGGGTAAATTGCCTGTTACGGCTTCGCCGAGGTCAAAGTTTGGCTGCGGCGAAATGACGGCAGTTACTGGACGCATGGGTTTTGATCTTCCCGAAACCGTCGGTATGGCTTCGGCTACACTTGGGCGCATAGATACCATCGTGCAGCGCATGATGGACGTGAAAGCAGCGCCAGGTTGTGTCGTACTCGTAGCAAAAGACGGAAAAGTGGTGTTCAATAAGGCTTACGGCTACCAAACTTACGATAAAGCGCAAGCCATGACCACTGACGATATTTTCGATCTCGCCTCGGTTACGAAAGTAGCCGCTACGACCATGTCGATGATGAAGCTACAAAGTGAAGGCAAAATGAACGTCAAAAACACGATAGGTCAATATTTGCCAATGGCAAAAGGTACTAACAAAGAAAATATGGTCATAGAAGACATCATGGCGCATCAAGCTGGACTGTTGCCGTGGCTCAAATTTTATGAGGCCACGCTCGCCAAAGATACTGAAGGCAAACCTTGTCCTTCGCCCGAATTTTATAGAAATGACCAAAGCGAAGACTTTCCGATACCAGTTGCCAATCGTCTTTTTTTGAAAAAAGGCTATGATGAAGATATTTATAAACAAATATTTGCCTCAGAGTTGCGCGCTACGCGCGACTACAAATATTCGGATTTGGGTATGTATTTGGTTGCGCGAAGCATAAAAGAACAAACTGGTTTGCGCATAGACGACTACGTGCAGAAAAACTTATACGAGCCAATGGGTTTGAGTACCATGACGTATAATCCGCTTCAAAAATTTCCCTTGTATCGTATGCCACCAACCGAACTCGACAATTATTTTCGTCGCACGACCATACAAGGTACGGTGCATGATATGGGCGCGGCCATGCTCGGCGGCGTGAGTGGTCATGCAGGTCTGTTCGGCTCTGCGCGCGACTTGGCGACTTTATTTCAGATGGTCTTAAATGGCGGCACGTATGGTGGTCAGCGTTATATCAACGAAGATGTAATCAAGTATTTTACAACTCGATACCGCACTTCTACTCGCCGAGGCGTGGGTTTTGATATGAAAGAACTCGATGCTACGAAGACCGCAACCGTGAGTCAATATGCGTCAGCGAATACGTTCGGCCACACAGGTTTTACAGGCACTTGCGTTTGGGCAGATCCCGACAAAAAACTGGTTTATGTTTTCCTTTCCAATCGTACTTATCCGAACATGGAAAACAATAAACTAAATAGCATGGATTTTAGGATCAAGATTCAAGATGTTATTTATCAGGCGATAAAGTAGGAGAAAGACAAGTTGTTTAACTTTTTTCATTAAAAAACAGTAACAACTTAACTGTTTAAATTAGAGTTAGATTTTAATCTCTTTTTTTAAATCCGTTTTAATCCGCGTTTGCCGAAGGCATCTGTTAAATCAGCGTTCCAACGTATAAAGATGGAACGCTGATTAATACGGATTTCAAACACTGCTAATTACTAAAAAAGTTGAATTGCTAACCACCCATGTTACCAATTCAACTATTTCAACCAATTCAACTAACCTTCCGATGCGCTTCCACTAATTTTGTTAAGTTCACAAAGTCTGCCAAACCGAGTTCTTCGGGGCGTTTTGTGAACATTGGGTTTGCTAAAAAGGCTTCATCGTTCACGAAAGTTTTCATGGTGTTTCGGAGCATTTTTCGGCGTTGACCGAACGTTGTTTTCACTATCTTGCGAAACAAATCATGCTCGCAACCAAGGTCTTGATTTTCTTTGCGCACACAACGAATCACAGCAGATTGTACTTTTGGAGGTGGATTAAAATTGCTTTTATCGACCTCGAAAAGATAATAACAATCGTAATACGCTTGTATGAGGACACTAATCACGCCATATACCTTCGAGCCTTCTTTGGACACTACGCGCTCCGCCACTTCTTTCTGAAACATACCGACCATTTCGGGAATCAATTCCTTATTGTCGAGCATATTGAACAAAATTTGTGAGGATATATTGTACGGAAAATTGCCAATCAACCCAAAAGGCTTGTTATCCATTTCTTTCGGAAGGTTTACCTTCAAAATATCTTCTTGTATAATCCGAAACGGCGACAAGTTATTTTTGAGATACGTGACCATGTCAGCATCGGCTTCTACGGCCGTAAAAGCGTGTGTCTTTTTTTTCAAAAGGTACTTCGTGAGCATACCTTTACCTGGGCCAACTTCTACGATTTGGGTATATTGGTCGGTCAAGATTAAGCTATTTGCTATTTGTTCTGTGAGCGATTCTGAGGTCAAAAAGTGCTGACCGTATGATTTTTTTGCTTTCATGTATGTTTCAAGTTGTTTAAAGTTTTTATTTGCTGATATTACCAAAGTTAATTGGTTTCATTCTGTATTTTTATAAATGTAAACATAAAAGTCTAAATGGTATTAATCATATTTGTTTTACTTATATACCTATTTTAAAAATATTAAATATATTCTTAAAATAAAGCTATATCCATTCTTTTTGTTTGAATAATTAGAATTATTCAATATTTTATATCTAAAATAGCTTTAAACAACTTCATTACTCTTTTTCTTTTGAAAAACTATTTTTAATATTCTTTTCTAATTGTTCTTTAAAAGATTTTCCCCATAAATACATATCTTTTTCTCTTAAAGAAAGGGAGTTATTAGTTATTTCTTTTACTTTTTCTACATATTTTAAATATCTTAACCAACGATTTTCAAATATAAGATTATCTAAGTTGAAAAATTTGTACTCTTTATTATATTGCTCTAGTTCTTCGCAAACTCTTATATCATAGACGGTAAAATCATTAGGGTATAGAACAGCTAAAATTGCAGATGCCGTTGGCAATTGAAAAGTATGGTCTTCTATTAAAATCCGCATCTTCTCTTTATGCCCCTCAGCAATAAAAATCGATTTTGTTAATTTTTCACATGCTTTATTCAAGTCTAAATGTATCTTTTGTAACCTTGGAACATGATAAATTTTTGCTCTTTCCGCTTTCCAAATTAAAATACAAAAAAAATCAAATGCTTCTAAATATTGTTGTTTATGAAACTTCTGATTTATATCCTCAAAAAGATATTTCTCTAAATCATAATATTTTTAAAAATCTTCCATCGTTACAGTTTCAAGTCGTCATTTTATGTAAAACACCTAAAATAATATCTAATTGAGTCATAGAAACAGGCGCAGTTTGGTTGTAAAGCGTATTGTTTTCTAATTTCAA
>JAYUJV010000709.1:0-1580 GCA_043764975.1 Saprospirales bacterium | reverse complement strand
ATTGCACCAAGTCCTTTGGATCAAAATGTAGTTTGGGTCGGCACGGACGATGGCAACGTGCAACTCACGCGAGATGGTGGCAAAACTTGGGAAAATTTTGCATCCAAATTGCCAAATTGTCCAAAAAACGGTTGGATTCCGCAGATAGAAGTTTCGACCAAAAACGCTGGCGAAGCCTTCGTGGTCGTCAATAATTATCGTATGAACGATTGGGCGCCTTACTTGTATCACACACGTGATTATGGCAAAACTTGGAAACGCTTGGTCAGCGAAAAAAGTGGCGTGGACAGTTATGTGATGTCAGTTGTACAAGATTTAGTTGAGCCCAATTTGTTGTTTTTAGGGACAGATACTGGTCTTTACGTTAGTTTTGATTACGGCACAACTTGGACAAAATGGAAGGCATTCCCGTCTGTAAATGTGTCAGATATGAAGATTCATCCACGCGAGCATGATTTGGTATTGGCTACTTTTGGCCGCGCTTTTCATATCATGGATAATATTTTGCCACTTCGTGAAATTGCGAAAACAAAGACAGAAGTACTCAAAAAACCATTCAAAGTATTTGCTACGCCAGATGCGTATTTGGCTGAATACGCCTCGTATCAAGGTGTGCGTTTCAATGCCAATGCCATGTTTGAAGGCGAAGTAAAAAACCCTTGCGCACACTTGACTATTTGGATAAAAACGCCAAAAGAAGCTGAAAACAAGGCTTCTGACAAGAAAAAAGAGGCAAAAAAAGAGGATAAAGACATTAAAAAAGAGGACAAAAAAGAAGACAAAAAGGACGATGAGAAAAAAGTAACGATATATGTCACAAACCTAAAAGGCGATACGATTCGTACCTTAAAAGAGAGCGTGATAGATACTGGCTTGAATCAAATAAATTGGTATTTGGAACAAAAAACGGTTAATTTTCCGAGTCGAGAAGCCTCAAAAAATGAGGACGAACAAGGCGGATTGAGTGTATTGCCTGGTCAATATAAATTGTACGTGACGTATCTGAAAAGCAAGGATTCGACATTAGTAAATGTGTTGCAAGATCCGAGAATGACGTATGTTTCTATCAACGATTTGAGTGCAAGAGAAACGGCGGTTCGTGATTTTTCAAAAGTCGTAAAACGCGCAAGCGAAGGCATGGATAAGGTACGCGAAATGCGAAAAGTCGTCAAATTGGTAGAAGCTCAGTTTGTAAATGTGCCAGATTCGCTCAAAAAAGATGTCTTGAAAATCGGTAAAAATATACAAGACAGTTTGGATGTGATTGAGTTTGCCTATTTTGGTGCAAAAGACCTAAAAGGCATCAATCGCAACAGCGATGACCTACAAAGTAAACTCTATGGCGCAGCAGGTTTTGTAAGCGGCGGCAATAGCAAACCAAGCATCAATGGCTTGATTCCGATTCAGGTCGTGATTGGCGAAACCGACAAAATCATTGCCCGAATAAATAAGTTATTGAACACGCAATTCGTTGATTATCAGCAGAAAGCAGAAGCGATAAAGTATAGTTTATTCAAAAAAATAGAACCAGTTCGGTAGGGGCAAACCCTCGCGGTTGCCCGATTCGATAAAAAATATGT
>JAYUJV010000708.1:0-4255 GCA_043764975.1 Saprospirales bacterium | reverse complement strand
AAAAAACTCTCTGCATAATATGCAAACGATGGCTTAGTATTTTGTACAAAGTTTTTTATATATTTATGAATATCATAATACGAATCAATATCGTCGGGTGCTACGCTGACGCGCATCTGCACGTGCGCCATGTCGCCGCGCATATAATCGAAGTTAAAATACAGCGCACATTCGGCATATCGACGACTTACGTATTCATAAACTTCAGGGCGTGGTTTTGAGAAATCAATCGCCCAATCATGATTTTCATCTAAGGCTTCGTGCAATTTATAACGCGTTAAAGGCCCAAACGCACGACTAAATTTTTGTGGTTTCGTAATCACATAATCCCGCCAAACACGCCCATCTTGATCCACGACTTTGGCAGACTCGCTCGTATCTACGGCGAGTCCTCGATACGGCGGACCCATGGTTGCTGGTGCTGGCTCGTAACCGCGATCATACAAATATTGAATCAGACTATTGCGACGTTTTGTACGGCCATCGAGATCCCAACGTTCGCCAAAAAGCATACGTAATCGCTCGGATTCGGGCATGGATTCATTGAAAAAAGAATGAATATTGTTAGGCAAATATTCGGTTTGCAATACGCTACCATTTAGCAATAACCAATCCATAATTGCCTGTTGCACAATTAGATATAGATTTTCATCATGATTAACAATACTTAAATCAGCGCGTTGTAACCACTCAAAATATTGCGGGTTCGCCAATACGATTTCGGAATAGCGATCGGTATGCGGTATAATGTCCATACCAACCGAACGCCCTTGCAAATGCAGTATATTTATGACCGCGCGCAACTGTTTTTCGACGGTATCGAGGTGCGGATATTCGGCGGCTAACTCGTGGCTATAAAATTCAGGATTGATGTTCCAACTCGCCATGCCGTATAGACTCGCCACCACGCCGCACTCCCAAATGGGTAGCAAATGCACCGAATCGTAACTACTCGGCAGCGTAAACGAATACTTGATGATGTTCCAAAAATTACCAATGGTACGGACATTGATGCCTACAATATTGCTACGTTTGAGCCATTGTCCATCGGGCTGATACTGTGTGGGCGAAGCAACTTGTTGCTCAGGATTCATGGCTTCCCAAAAACGAACGCTGAATCGCTTTTCGAGTAAATAGGCAACTTGTTTGGTACTGAGTTGTAGCGCAAATTCGGGTAATAATCGAGGTATAAAACTCGATTGATGGTGTATATAAGGTTGAAATAATTGATATTTTTGATGTTCAAAATACCGTTGATAATCGTTGTGTGTCTGAAAGTTCATAATGATATTTTCATCAAATAATCGGTTTGCAAATCATCGCCAAGTTGAAATAAATGGGTATCGAATTGCTCAAAATTCATTTTTTTATAAAAGCGCAATGCCGCTTCATTTTTGCTCCATACACCAAGCCAAAGGACTTCAAAGCCTTCGTCACGTGCTGCATCAAGGCAATGTTCTAACATAATTTGCCCTATTTTCTGACCTTTATATGCTTCATCAACATAAATACGCTCCAGTTCTATTTGCCGATAATCGTCCAATAAATCCTGCGGATGGTCGGTGCGGGTTTTGGTGTAAGCTACCAATTGCTCTCCTACGAATGCGAGCGTAAAGTCGTTGCTCGGCGATTCAAACTCTTTTGCAAAAGCGGTTTTATCAAAATTTGTTTTGATATAATCAGCCATATTCTCAGGCGTATTCAGATGCCCATAAGTGGCGACAAATGTACGTTTTGAAAATACTAATAAGGCATCTAAATCAGATTTTTGTGCGGCGCGGATGTTTAAGTTCAAATTAAAAAAATTAAGGGAATTAAAAAATTAAAGTAATAAAATTTTACTTTAGTACTCTGGAAAATCGTTTTTGTAAGACATAAAACGTAGATAAATTTCAACACGAACGGCGAAGCCTTCAACGAAGTTAATTTCACTCTAATTAACCAATTAACACGAATCGTAGATAAAATATTAAATTTCACAAATTATTAAAACTAAAGTTTCAATGTTTTGCGCAGTAATTTTGGATATTCTCGATTTCATAAAAATTTGATAAACAGAGTGCCTAAGTAGAATTAAAAAAATTAAAATAATAAAAGCAATTGGAAATTAAAAAATAAGCAATTTGGGCTTATTTAAAATTTACTTTACCACTTTAAAACACTTCGTTTTCGATGCTGTTTTTAGCGTACAAAAATAAATACCTGATGCTAAATTAGTTGTGTTTAAAGTAATTTGATGTTTGTTTTCAAGTATTTGATATTTCAAAATTTGACCTTGCACATTCGTAAAAAACAACTCAATCATTTGATTATCAGTATCTTCTACGCTAATGTTCAAAACGTCTGTAAATGGATTCGGAGAAAAAACAACTTGCTCGAATGTAGTGACATCTTCGCTTTCGGTTACGTTACAAAAATCTTGTTTCCAATTGATGCCGCGCCAGAGTGACCAATTTTGAGCAGAAACATCGCCGCCAGGCACACGCCAAATCGAGGTTTCGGCACCAGCTTTCTTGATGTATTTGTTCACGTCAGCGGCTGTGATAGCGCCCGTTGCGCCCGTGAGTTTTTCAGCGGCCACGACATGATATATCGGTTTTTTAGCACCCAAAGCCTTGTATTCCGCATTGCCAGCATCAATCCATTTTTCGAGATTTTTGATGTACGTACTGCCCCACTGCTCCACGTAAGTCTGTGGCATATAGGCACTTACGAAAGGCTCCATGGCTTTTATATTGAATTTATGGTCTTTCGGATTGCCCCAAGTTGTGACGCGAAGTTCAAAATTTTTGTTGGCAAAACCATCTTTTATAGCATCTTGTTTTCTTGCATCAAAAGCCTTAAAAAGTTTGAAAAGTCCCAACGAATCGCCATCAAATTCGGCCTCAACGTCCACTATCAAGCCTTCATAACCAGTTTTGGCAGCTAGGTAAATGGCTTCGGCCTGCAACGCTTCGTTGGCTGGGTAATTGTAGGTCCAACCCCATACTTCTAAGCCTTTGTCTTTGTAGGCTTTCACGACTGTTTTGTCGGTGAGTTCGGGCCATTGTGCAAAATTTTTGCCGTCAGCAACTTTCAAATAAATGCGTTTTACGTTCAATTTTTTGAGCGAATCGGCAAGCTCGCTATGCGTTTTGCAAGTCGTAGCTTCTATGTACCACATCCAAGCACCAAGTTTATTGCAAGCACCGATCTGTGCATAAATCGTTGATAACGAACAACATAAGATTGATAATAAAAGATTTTTTTTCATTTTAAATTATTTTTTTGATGTTTACGAAAGTAAAATTTTGTTAGGTATTGTTTTATTTTTCAACTATCATTATCACATTTGCAACGCCATTTCAACCGCCTTTTCAGCATGGATTTTTGTGGTCTGAAACAGCTCTACACTGATGTCGCTTGGTTTTATGAGCAATTCTATTTCGGTACAACCCGATATAATACCTTCAGCACCTTGCGCAACCAGTTTTTCGATAATTTCCAGATAACGTTGTTTCGATTGCTCCGTTATGATACCTTTTACGAGTTCTTCGTAGATGATTCGATGTACATCGGCTCTATCTTGCTCGTCAGGAATGATGGTTTCGATACCGAATTTTTGTTGGTAACGCGATTTCAAAAAATCTTCTTCCATCGAAAACTTAGTGGCCAAAAGGCCAAGTTTTTTGTAGCCTTTTTGCTGAATCGCAGCAGCCGTTGCGTCCACGATATGCAAAAACGGAACATTGATATTTTTTTCGATTTCGGGCGCGAGCTTGTGCATGGTGTTGGTGCAAAGCAAAATAATGTCCGCGCCAGCCAATTCAAGTTTTTTAGCCACCGAAACCATTTTTTGAGCCAATAAATCCCATTGCCCTTTGTGTTGCAACTCAGCGATTTCGGCAAAATCCACGGAATACATCACGCACTCGCATGAGTGCACGCCACCCAAGGTCTGCTGCACTTTTCTATTTATGATTTGGTAATACAAATCCGAACTTTCCCACGACATTCCGCCGATTAATCCAATTGTTTTCATAAAGAAACCTCCCTAACCCTCCAAAGGAGGGAATTGCCATCGAAATGGCAAATTTTAGATTAAAAAATATACAGTTTTACTAATTTTTGATAATTTTTAAATATTCACTTGTACTGTACTAATAAGGTTTTCCACTACGATTCGTGTTTTTTATTTATAAAAATATTAGATAAAATCTGACTCGAATTTAGTATTTTTATTCGTGTATTCGTGGCTAAAAAATATCTCGTATAG
>JAYUJV010000707.1:0-4255 GCA_043764975.1 Saprospirales bacterium | reverse complement strand
ATACCTCTTGTAGATTTATCGAAATTTGTACACGGCAATGAGGAAGATCGTAGCCAATTTGTACAAACACTTGGTGCAGCATTCCATGAAGTTGGTTTTGTAGGCGTCATTAATCACGGTGTATCGAAAGCATTGATTGACGATTTTTATACGACATCGAAGCGATTTTTTGCTTTACCGACCGACCAAAAACGTCAGTATGAAGTGCCTTCGTTGGCAGGGCAAAGAGGTTATACTTCGTTTGGAAAAGAACACGCCAAGCAGTCGAAAGTAGCAGATTTGAAAGAATTTTATCAAATCGGACAGCAAGTTCCTGCGGAGCATCCGCTGAAAAGTATGTATCCAGACAATGTACAAGTAAGCGAAGAAGCGACTTTTTCACAACTTGGTTGGGATTTATATAAGTCATTTGAGCAGACTGGTGGCAACCTTTTGCGCGCCATTGCTATATATCTTGATTTGGGCGAACACTATTTTGAAGATCGCATACAATACGGCAACAGCATCTTGCGCGCTATACATTATCCGCCGATTCGAGAAGAGCCGAACTCAGCGATACGTGCCGAACAGCATGAAGACATCAACTTGATTACACTTTTGGTAGGTGCATCGGCTGGTGGTTTGCAATTGCTAAACATGGAAAACGAGTGGCTCGATATACAACCCGAAGCAGATGAAATCGTGGTCAATGTAGGCGATATGTTGCAACGTTTGACGAATAATTACTTGAAATCTACGACACACCGCGTTGTGAATCCACCGCGCGAAGAATGGCATTTGCCTCGTTTGTCGATTCCGTTCTTTTTGCATCCAAAGAGTAATATGTCACTCAATTGTTTGCCCTCGTGCGTAACGGCAGAGAATCCGTTGCACTACGAACCAATTACAGCAGGCGAATATTTGGATGAGCGCTTACGCGAAATTGGCTTAAAAAAGTAAGTTTTTTGTAAACTAAAGAATAAAAACAGCATACTTATTCGATTTATCGTATCTTTGCTGTATTCAATTAATATATATTGTGTTAAAAATGATTTTGACACAGTCAAAAAATTATAACAATGGAACCATTATTTTTAGGCATCTTAGGTGGTCTTGGCGGAGGTGAAATCATGCTCGTCATATTTGCACTCTTGTTGTTGTTCGGCGGTAAAAAAATCCCTGAATTGGCACGTGGCTTAGGCAAAGGTATTCGCGAATTTAATAATGCGCGCTCTAATATCGAAACCGAAATCAAAGACGGTATTCGTGATGCTGAACGTACTGAAAATACAAAAAAAGTAGATTAATTTACTTTTCGTAAATGCCAAAAAGTATTCATAAATAAAAAAGTTGCTAAAATTCGTTTTGAAACGTGATTTTAGCAACTTTTTTATTTACAGCTATAAAATGTATTTTTATTTTTCATGGAAACACAACAGCCTAGAAATGAGCTTCTTAGATATTGTTAAAACTACAATACTTAATACTCAAATACTTTGTTCTACTTTGTCACGCTGTTTTTTTATTATTAAAAAAGGAGATTTCGATGTAACGCTGTCAGGGGTTTGAAACCCTGACAGCGTTTGTCAATCAGTAATTTCTCCAGACTTAATTCCGTAAAATAAAAAAATGCGCCACCTACGAAGCCTTTTCGGGTCTCATCTGAGGGAAAAACAAGACTTCTTGGATTGATGCTTGGTTGGTCATCAACATCGCCAAACGGTCGATGCCGATACCGATACCTGCCATTGGCGGCATACCGTACTCCATAGCGCGCAAGAAATCGTGGTCGATGAACATGGCCTCGTCGTCGCCGCGCTCCATGAGGCGCACTTGCTCCTCAAAACGCTCGCGTTGCTCGATTGGGTCATTCAACTCCGTATATGCGTTGGCTACTTCTTTGCCATTTATCATCAATTCAAAACGCTCCACCAAGCCTTCTTTTTCGCGGTGCTTCTTGGTAAGTGGACTCATTTCTACTGGATAGTCGATGATAAACGTAGGCTGTATGTAGTTTTTTTCAGACGTATTTCCAAAAATCTCATCTATCAACTTCCCTTTACCCATTGATGCTTCTACGTGGATATTGAGTTGCTTACAAACGCCAACCAATCCAGCTTCGTCCATACCATTGATGTCGATGCCAGTATTTTCAGTAATGGCATCTATAATCGAAATGCGTTTGAAAGGCGCTTTGTAACTAATTATTTTTTCGCCCATCGCAACTTCGGTTGTGCCATGCAAAGCGATAGCGATTTTTTCGATTAAGGTTTCCGTAAAATCCATCATCCAAAAATAATCCTTATACGCAACATAAAATTCTAAGACCGTAAATTCTGGATTGTGCGTACGATCCATACCTTCATTTCGGAAATTACGCGAAAACTCATACACAAAATCAAAACCACCAACTACCAAACGCTTGAGATACAACTCGTTGGCGATACGCATATACAAAGGAATATCCAAAGCATTGTGATGCGAAATAAACGGACGCGCCGATGCACCGCCAGGAATACTCTGCAACACTGGCGTATCAACTTCTAACGCACCGTGGTTATTGAGGTAGTCGCGGATGGTTTGCACCATTTTGCTACGCTTCATAAAAATATCTTTCACGCCATCGTTGACCACCAAATCTACGTATCGTTGGCGATAACGCATTTCGGGATCTGTGAACGCATCGAATACATTGCCATCTGCATCTTTTTTGACGATTGGCAATGGGCGCAATGACTTCGCCAAAAACTTAAACTCCGTGACATGAACCGTGATTTCGCCAGTTTTTGTCAAAAACGCACGACCAGCTACACCTACATAATCACCAATATCCAATAATTTTTTGATGCCTTGGTCAAAGAACGTAAAATCTTCGCCCACGCCAAGTTCTTCACGACGCATATATAATTGTATGCGACCAGTGCTATCTTGCAAGTTCATAAACATGGCCTTACCAGCTTCGCGCGTAACCATCACACGACCTGCGATGCGAATATCTTGATAATTGAGACGATTTTTAGTGCCGTCTTCCAATACTTCTTCTTTGTAATTTGCCTTTATGTCCGATGCCGTAGCATTCACATCAAAAAGTTCGGCTGGAAACGGATCGATGCCGAGTTCTATCAATTTTTGTAGAGATTCTCTACGCAAAAGCTCTTGTTCGCTTAGTTGTTGCATATCATTAATCGTTGAATTTCAAACAATTGAAATCCTATTTTAAAAGAAATTTTATTATAAATATTGAAATTAACCACAAAAGTACGCTTATTGAAGCGAAAAAGAAAGTAATTGCTACGGAAACCGCTTTTATTTTAATGAATATGAATCGAATTGAAATTTGTGAACTACTTGGCTACGTACCAAATATATTGTAAAATATGGTTTTTTACTTAAATTTCGTTACAATTTGCAATGAGCAATAAGCAAAATTCCTACAAATCGTTGTTCATTGCCAATTGCTTATTGCCAATTGCTTATTGTCTATTGCCACTTGAAATCATAGCCATTTTTTTCTTTTAAAATACCAAATCTGAAATACTACAATTAGCAACATGACGCACAACACCGTATAATATCCGTAGGGATGTTTTAGTTCGGGCATGGTCTCGAAATTCATACCATATAAACCTGCTATAAAAGTAAGTGGAATAAAAATAGCCGAAATAATGGTCAATAATTGTATGACGCCATTCATCTTAAAGCTGATTTCGGCAAGGTATAAATTCTGTAAATCTGTCAACGAATCGCGCGTGTTTTCGGCGCGTTCTACGGCATGCGCGCAATGATCATACAAATCCCGAAGATACACATTCATATACGGATTGATGAGCGTACTTTCCGTTTTCATCAATTTACTAATCGCCTCACGCAACGATGCCGCCGCCTTTCGGATAGATAACATCTCGCGTTTGAGGTGATAAATCTTAGATTTTATACTCGGATTCGGATTGAGCGTGACCATTGTTTCCAATTTTTCGATTTCATCTTCTGTATCATCTAACAACGCTAGATATTCATCTACGATGGTATCGAGGAGCATATATGCCAAATAATCGGCTTTTTTGCGCTGTACTTTTGTCTTCGACGCATCGAGATGCGCCCTTACATTTAGGAACAAATCTTCTTCATCTTCTTGAAATGAAAGCACAAAATTAGCACCGACGAAAATAGAAACTTGCTCTTGCGAAAAAGACAGCGTTTCTTTATAAAATCGAAATGCCTGCACAACAATAAATAAACCATTGTCATATTCCTCAAACTTCGGCCGCTGCCCAAT
>JAYUJV010000706.1:0-1584 GCA_043764975.1 Saprospirales bacterium | reverse complement strand
TCATAGATGGCTATATAAAAGCAGAAAATGTGTTTACGGATTTGAGCGCATTGATACAACGCATTGAGGCTTGTCGCGCTGCACGAGAAGGCATTGCGCTCGTGTATCAAGGCAATATCGTGGATCTTTGGGAAGCACTTGTGGCTCAGAATATTAACATAGAATTGGGTTCGGATCAGACCTCTTTGCACAACATCGACGATTGCGGTTACACGCCAGTCGGTTATACATTTGAGGAATCAAAAACCTTATTGATAAAAGATAAAGCCTTGTTTATGAGCGAAGTACGCGCTACGTTACGTCGCCATGTGTTAGCCATAAACACGCTTTCGGCACGTGGAATGTACTTCTGGGATTACGGTAATGCGTTTTTGAAAGAAGCTGGCGAAGCCGATGCTGATATTTGGGAAAACAAGGCCGAGGGCATTTTTAAATACAAATCTTACGTAGAGGACATCATGGGGCCGATGTGTTTTGATTATGGTTTTGGGCCTTTCCGTTGGGTGTGCGCATCGGGTCAAAAACAAGATCTTGACACCACAGACCGTATCGCTGAACAAGTTTTGACGGCTATGTACAACGAAGCACCAGACGAAATAAAAGGACAATTGAACGATAACCTCGTGTGGATAAAAGCGGCAGACTACAATATACCAGTGGTCGGTTCGCTCTCGCGCATTTTGTATGCCGATGCGGAAGGTCGTATGCGCATCGCCAAAGCCTTTAATGATGCCATTGCATCGGGTGAATTGTTGGGGCCAGTTGTGTTGGGTCGCGACCACCACGATGTGAGTGGTACGGACAGTCCATACCGCGAAACCGCGAATATATACGATGGCTCAAGATATACAGCCGATATGGCAATCCAAAACGTGATTGGCGATAGCTTCCGAGGCGCAACTTGGGTTTCGATACACAACGGCGGCGGTGTCGGTTGGGGCGAAGTCATCAACGGCGGTTTTGGTATGTTGATTGATGGTAGCGCGGACAGCGAGCGCCGCTTGCTTTCTATGCTGCATTGGGACGTAAACAATGGCATCGCGCGCCGCAGTTGGGCGCGTAATCCCGAAGCGATATACACCATCAAACGTGCCATGGCCTTAGATCCGAACTTGAAAATCACGATTCCGAATTTGGCGGATGACGATGTGGTGGAAAAGGCGTTGGGGGTTTAAATATTTGATGAGTCAAAACTGTCAGTTAGTCATTATTGTCGATTAGTCATTGATAATCAAGATTTTAGGTTGTTTTTATAAATAATTATTTGAAAATAAATTTTTAAAATATTGTAATTACTTAGGCGCATAGCGTCGTTCTCTTGGTAGTTAATGAAATATGATATAGTTTTTAAGGTGCATCGCACCGTTCTCTTAATATATTACTGAGAGAACGGTACGATGTACCTTATTATATACATGAAAAGTTCGGAGAAGTAGTAAATATTAAATTGAGTTAGGTTTTACGCTACGATTCGTGTTTTTTATTTATAGAAGTTGTTTAAAGTTGTTTTAGATATAAAATATTGAATAATTCTAATTATTCAAACAAAAAGAATGGATATAGCTTTATTTTAAGAATATATTT
>JAYUJV010000705.1:0-12485 GCA_043764975.1 Saprospirales bacterium | reverse complement strand
CTTACGTACAACCTTATTATTCAACGATTTGTATTCAATACAAAGATGTAAAATTAGATAGTTCGCTTTTTGATGTGGTCAAAAAACAACTCAAAAAGAAAGTAAATTCATCATATCAAAAATATGAAACATTGAAATTGGATTCAAAAAATGTACATAAAATAGCTTACGAAGTCACCAATAAAATAAATGGTGTGGCTACTCTTAATTATGAGTATTTTTTTGAAAACGATAATTATTTGTACCGATTGTTTTTTTGGACAACCGATAGCAACGAAAAGATTATGACAACCGAAGCTGAATCTATCATTTCTAAAATTCAATTTGAATAATGCAAAAATTACAACTCATCAATTCGGACTTATTGCCCCAATATTTGCTTCAAATAAATGGTTTGAAAGATAAATTTGACGCCTTGAAAGATGCTGAGATTAGTACCGAAACGTTTAATTTTTATACTTCGGTTGCATCCGTTTATAGTAGTAAAATAGAGGGTGAAGACATTGAACTCGATAGCTATATCAAGCACAAAGCTATGGGCATTGCGTTTCAACCTGATTACACTACAAAAATTGATGACCTTTATGATGCTTATATTTTTGCTAAAAATAATGATTTAACGCCCGAAAACATTAGTAAAACGCATACTTTATTAGGTAAAAACTTATTAGAAAGGTCAAAACAAGGTAAATTACGCACTCAAAATATGTATGTTGCGACCGATGATGGACGCATAGAATATGTTGCGGCTTCGCCTTATGCACTAAAAGCTGAAATGGATAAATGGTATTCGGATTTGACGATTTTGTTGCAACAAAAAATGAACGCCGAAGAAGTGTTTTATTATGCTGCATTTATACATTTGATTTTTGTAAAAATACACCCTTGGAACGATGGCAACGGCAGAAGTGGTAGGTTGATTGAAAAATGGTTTATTGCTCAAAAACTCGGTGCAAAGGCTTGGTTTTTACAAAGCGAAAAAAAATACTACCTAAATCATGCGCTTTATTATACTAATTTGCGAATTTTAGGCTTAGAATACGAACAACTCGATTACAACAAAGCCTTACCTTTTTTGCTGATGTTGCCAAATACTTTTAATTTATAACCGCTGATGATATATAATAAAGTGAGTTTGGGATATGTTATAGCTCTACTTTGGCAGTTTGGGAAATTACTGGTTTCCAAACGCTGTCAGGGGTTTAAAACACTGACAGCGTTACATCGAGTATTCATTTTTCTTATCTAAAAAACCGCTTATAAATTGGCTTACGATACAAAAATTGTAAATAAAAAGTGGGATAAAACAACAAATCTGTAATGATGTTCCATGTCTGAAACTCGATGTTGTCTATGATGATTGCGCCCGAAGCTTCTTGGATGATGCTGTGTGTATGCGTCCATTTTTTGACGAATATCGGCATTTCTGTTCCGACATCTACAAACTGATATTCGGTTTCGGATTGCGTTTGGCTCATGATTTTGGCAAACCAATGTTGCTTTAAACCAAAGAAATTGAGTTCTATTTGTACCTCATCGCCTGCTTTGCAGCCATCGAAACGAAGGAGTTTTACTTTCGGAAATGGCGGCGCCAAGGCCATAAATAGTTTCTCATCGAAGCCTTTCCAGACTTGATGTATTGATTGATTTACTTGTGTTTCGATTTGTATTTTCATTAAAAAGTAACAAAAATATTGATATTTTGTTTCGTAAAGTGTCTTTTTTACTAATAAAATGTTAATATTATTCTTTTTCCGATATATTATTTTACATTTGCGCATTATTTTATCATTTCAAAAAAAATTAAATTTATGAAAAAATTATGTACACTCTTTTTTGCGCTTGTATTGTTTACAAGCCTTCACGCACAAGTGAATCCACAATTTTCAAACCCAGGTTTTGAAAAATGGGACGTAAAAGCACCTTTCCCGACTACGCCAACTGGTTGGATCAATGGTGATATTTATACTGGTCAAACGACAATCACAAAAAGCTTGAAAAAACGCAGCGGTAGCTTCGCCATGAGTATTGTACCTGACACGACACAAGATTTATTTCCATTTTTGATTTCAATTTCAATTTTCGATCTTGGTTCTATCAATTATACAGCACTCACTACCGATGATGGTATGGCATTTACTGGTCGTCCATCGAAACTTTCTTATTGGGGAAGACGTGACACCGTTGGTAACAAAGTAATCGAAAAAGTCGATACGGCAGGCGTTGAGTTACTATTATCATTGTCAAAATATAACAAAACGACAAAAAAATCAGAATCAATCGGCTCTTTTGACAACAGTGTTGTTTTTGATAAAACTTTTGAGTTCACGTACAAAGAAGTCGTGATTCCGATCAAATATACGAATAATAACATACCAGATACATTAAGTATAACAGGTATTTGTGTATATAACAAACTAAAACGCTCGCCAATCCGTATGTTGATTGATGATATGAGTTTTGTATATCCAGTCGGAACAAACGACCTTGCAGCCAATAATATTCGCGTATATCCAATTCCAGCAATGGAGTTCGTAACGCTTGAACCAAGCGATTTACCTGAAGCTGCGCAAATTACTTTATACGACATCAACGGCCGTCAAGTGCTCAATCAGCAAATTGATGGTGATAAATTCCGTTTGGAATTGAGTAATTTTACGAACTGTATTTACATCTATCACATCAGTGACAAAGAAGGTAAAGTATTGATTTCTAGTAAGTTAGATGTGGTGAAATAAAGCCCCACCCGACCTCCCCGAAGGGGAGGAGAAAAAAGCCCCACCCGACCTCCCCGAAGGGGAGGAGAAAGAATGGAGGGTTCTAATCATACAATAAAATAAAAAAAAACCGAAGCGAGTAAACTTGCTTCGGTTTTTTTATTAGGATATATTTTCTTAATTTTTTTAATTCTCTTAATTTCTTTCATTACAAACTACATCATACTCTCCCACTCTTCCATTGCCTTATCAATATCGGCTTTGATACCATTGTATTTTGAAGTCGTTTCTTTTTCTTTTGGTGAACCATAAAAATCAGCTTTGCCCATTACGACTTCCAAGTCGGCCAATTGGCCTTCGAGGTCTGCTATTTTCTTTTCAATTTGATTCACAAGTTTTTGATTGTCTTGACGCTTATTCGGATTTTCGACCGCATCAGCCTTTGGAGCTGGTGCTTTAACGGTAGCCAATTCGACTGCACGCATATCTGTCAAAGCACGTTTTTCTAAGAAATAATTGACATCGCCTAAGTGCTCATAAAGCTTTTGATCGCGGAACTCAATCGTGCGGGTTGTCATATCAGCCAAGAAATCACGGTCGTGCGAAACGACAATCAATGTGCCGTCAAATTTTCTGATGGCTTCTTTCAATACATCTTTAGAAATCATATCCAAGTGATTGGTAGGCTCATCGAGGACGAGTACGTTTATCGGTTTTAACAACAAACAGGCCATCGCCAATCGCGCACGCTCGCCACCCGAAAGTACCGATACGCGTTTGTCCGAATCCTCGCCACTGAACATAAATGCACCCAAAATGCTACGCAATTGCGTTCGCATCTCTGGTGGCGAATGTTGCTCCATGGTTTCCAAAAGCGTTGCTTGAGGATACATGGCTTCGGCTTGATTTTGAGCATAATATCCAATCTGAATATTGTGACCTAAATTTACTTCTCCGCCCGTAAGTGCCTCATTATCAACAAGTATTTTGGCTAATGTCGTTTTTCCTTGTCCGTTTTGGCCTACAAATGCGACCCTGTCGCCTCTATCTATCTTGATATCGACGTTGTTTAAAACAGTTGTCTCGCCGTATTTTTTAGTAATACCGAAACCTTCCATCGGGATAGAACCGACACGTGGCGAAGGTGGAAAACGAATATTCATGGCCTTTATATCTTCATCATCAATCTCGATTCTATCCACTTTATCGAGTTGCTTTTGCATCGATTGCGCCATTTTAGACTTATTGGCTTTCGCCATAAATCGGTCAATCGTGCGCTGTTTGTCAGCAATAACACGGTCTTGATTTTTCAAAGCATTGACCTGTATTTCGCGGCGTTCTTTCCGCAACAACATATATTCGGAATAACCAGCTTTGTATTCTTGTATTTTTCCGAGTTCTATCTCAATCGTTCGCGTCGTGATGGCATCTAGGAATTGCTTATCGTGCGAAATCAAAATAACTGCACCTGGATAATCTTTCAAAAAGTTTTCTAACCAAATGATAGACTCGATGTCCAAGTGATTCGTCGGCTCATCTAATAGGATATAGTCTGGACTACGCAAAAGCATTTTTGCCAATTCGACACGCATCTGCCAACCACCTGAGAATGTTTCCATCAATCGTCCGAAGTCAGATTGTTTAAAACCCAAACCGCCCAAAATTCTTTCTACTTCGGCTTGCATCGTGTCGCCGCCCATGTAGGTCATTTTTTCGTTCATGTCCGTAAACTCTTCAATCAGATTCATGTACTCATCTGATTCGTAGTCGGTACGTTCTTCGAGTTCTTTTTGGATTTTAGCCATTCGGTTTTCTACTTCGCGGATTTCGTCGAAGGCACTCATCGCTTCTTCGAGTACGGTTTTTCCTTTCGGAATCATCATATCTTGATGCAAGAAACCCATAGAGGCATAAGTCGGCTTCGTCACTTGTCCTTGTTGTGCGTTTTGGTAACCAGCCAAAATCTTGAGTAACGTAGATTTTCCTGCGCCATTGCGGCCAACCAAACCAACTTTATCTTTTTCGCCAATGACGACATTGATGTTGTTCATCAAAATACGATCGCCGTATTGGATATATAAATTATTTGCTGCGAGCATTTTTTATTAAAGTATTTTGTAACTACTTAGCTATTCATCGAAAAATGTGAGATTTATAATATTTTGATAAAACTCAGTACAATAAGCGATTGGCAATTGGCAAAATGCCCAAAAATCGTTGCCTTTTGTCAATTGTATATTGCTTATTGAAACTGAAAATACCAAAACTACAAATTTACTGTTTACTAGAATAATACCTAAGTATTTAATTATTTTTTAAAAATTCAAGAACTTTTATGTCTTTTTATTTTATTAATATTATTTTAAAAATATTATAAATAATTGATAATGAATTATTTATAAATAAAAATATGATTAATAATGAATAAAATTTCAATTTTGCCACAAAGATATGTTTTTTATTGCGCTTTTGAAAAAAAACTTATGGTTTTCAGATAGAAATTAAAAAGCTATAGCCCAACCTTTACCAAAAGGGAAAAAATAAAACCATAGTGAAATTAACACAAATCTTGAAATAAAAACTACATTCGGGAAAATTGTTGTTCCAAGCTCCAGCTTGGAACATAAAAAGTATTTTTTATTCATATATGTATAATGTTCCAAGCTGGAGCTTTGAACTACGATAGCGTCTGAGAAATGCTTGTTTTCGTTTTCATCTTTACATCTTTCTTTTTTTTAAATTTAAGGTGGTTGTATGACAATTTTAGTGGAGGGTATTTTATTCACTTACATTGATTCTCTTTTTGAGATTTTAATTGCTTATTGCAATTGTTTTTTCACGCAGAGGCGCAGAGAACGCAGAGTGAGTGCATTAAAATCTTCGATTTTTATATTTTTTTTCTTGGAATTAATTTTACTAAAAAATAGTTTTGCTTGAAAGTTTTATTCAACTAAAATTGTCATACAATATTTCAAGTATAACCTACAACGAATAAATTCGTCGCTACAAAAAAAAAGACCTTTGCAAATGTTATCATCTACAAAGGTCTTAAATAAAATATTTTTCAACGAATAAATTCGTTGCTACAATTAGTGCTGAATCATCACGCGCTTATTCACGATAACATCGTCGCGACGCAATTGAATGATGTACATACCGTTTGGCATATTCGCTACATTCAAGCGTGATTCGCTACTGTCCAAATCTTGTGCGATGATAGTGCGACCCATTTGATCCACCATACGTAAAGTCGTTTCGCCTTGGAAAGTTTCCTCGTCTAACACAATACGTAAATCGTCTGTTGCAGGATTTGGCATAACTTTTACCATAGAGTCATTGAAATCAACGACATCTGGGCCCGTTGAGCCTTGTCTCCAAGTGGCAGCCGAAGTTTCAGCCTTTAAAGTGTAACAAGCTGTTGCAGAAAATGCTGAATTATAACCAACTACTTTTATATAATATTTGCCAGCAGCAAGCGTATTGTTATATTTCAACGTTTCTGTCAAAGTAGCCGTTGAAGCCGAAGCGACTAAATTACCCGCAGCATTATATAGATACAAGTCATAATCTTTAGTAGCTGTCATGGTTACTTTTATATTTTTCGCTGTCGCTGAATTACTAAAACTGAAATAATCGATGTCAGTCGATGTACCAATCAAAGCATTGATTGACGAACCAACTGTGATTGCTTTTGCAGTCGTGATGGTATTGTTCGACTCATAATTATCGACACAAGCTGGCGTTGCAGCCAATGTTGTGAACGTTGCAGCCGTGAAAGCACTACTCAAAGTTGCACTACATACCGACTTTACTTGCCAGTTATAAGCCGTTGAAGCTGTCAAACCAGATAAAGCATAACTTGTACCAGTTACCGCGACAGTTGTAAACGCAGTTGCAGCCGAAGTTTTGTATTGCAATGAATAAGAAGTTGCGCCAGTTACAGCACCCCAAGAAAGCGTAACTGATGTAGAAGCTAAACTTGCGTTCGTCAAACCACTTGGTGCAGCACATGTTGTGCCACCGCCAGTTGGCGCGGTACAACCTAAAGAAGTTGCCAAACCTGCACGTGCGCCACCCGAAGCCAACACCGCTTGCATACGTGTTTTTTGTCCGTTTGTGAACATATACATCGCAATATCATTTGTATAATCCATATAATTCATCCACATTGTGCCTGGCGCAGCTGCCGAACAGCCGTCCGTCTGAACCGAGCCAGCAGGGAAAGTACCGTAGTGTTCGCCTGCTTGATTTGGCGTGTCAGTTACATTATCTGAACCAGTACAAGCCGTTCCGTCATCGCCCCAAATATGAAAAAGATTGAGCCAGTGGCCAACTTCGTGCGTAGCTGTACGTCCCAAATTATAAGGCGAAGTTACCGTTCCAATTTTTCCGAAACAAGTATTTGCGATTACAACACCATCAGTAGCTGCCGCGCCACCTGGGAATTGAGCATAACCCAACACGCCACCATTCATAGCAGGTGCAACCCAAAGGTTGAGGTATTTTGCGGTGTTCCAAGGATCTTTTCCGCCAGTTGATGCTTTTTTGATGGCATCATTGGTTGCGAAAGAAGAAACGGTAGTTGAAGTACGTGTGATACCGTTTGTAGCTGCGCCGTTCGGATCTTGTTTTGCAAGACAAAACGAAACGTCCACATTGGCTTTGAAAGGTGCGAAAGCCGCGCCTACTAATGTATTATCTCCATTCAACAATTGAAAATCAGCATTCAAGACATCAATCTGAGATTGAACTTGAGCGTCAGAAATGTTCTGCACCGCCGTTTTATAAACTACGTGAACTACTACTGGAATATTATAAACTGCTCGACCGTTGTTATCAAAAGTTTGCTCAAAGTGTTTGGTGAACTCTTCGATATTTTGACGGTTATGTTCCATTTCTGGATTGTCTTTCATTTGCTGATGCAAAATGTCATGTGATGGACAAACGCGTTGCGCCAAAACTGTAGTTGATGCCAAAACGAAAAGCACCATGTTCAATAGTAAACATTTTTTTAACATAATCGATATATTATATTTATGAATTAAAAAGTATTTGCAAAAATATAATATTTTGCTTGAACCTCAAAATAAAAGATATGAATTTTTAATATATTTTTTAATAATTAATTATTAAATCGAGTCTGTGACATGGTTTTATTTGAAAATGAAAGCAAAATGATTTGATTAATGTCAAATTAGATGTTTTTATTAAAAATTTATTCATTTTTTAAAATGAAATCGTTTTTCAACAAACAAAATATAATTCTGTTTGATTCATTATTAAAATAGTAATTAAAAATATAAGTAATTTACGATTTACAAATACTTCGTTTTAGCCCTTAATTAATCAAGCGCTTAAATCTATTTTCAATCAAGCCTCTAAACAGCTCTTTATTCTTTGCGGACAAAAAACTACAATCTATAAAGTCAAACCAAAGCGGCTTTGCTTTCACCATTTTTTTAAACATATTTGACTGTTGCTTGTCATTAATTTGAGCTGCATCAAAAGCCGCCTTAAAATCAGACATTCTTATTTTCTTTTTCTTTCCATTTAGCGTAAGCGCCAAATCCTCATCATCATCTGGATTAACCAAAGCAGTAGCAACCAAATCATAAGCTGGCGCAAGTGTATAACCTGCATCTGATGCCCGATACAGCGAAAAATTCTTTAAGTGCATATCTGCATTACCCGTCAAAAACGAAAAAAGTACCAACTCATAAAACGAAATAACATCATATTGAGCCACAGCACTATATCGCCGTATCGTTTTTGCAATCAACTCATACGAACCCAGATATTTATGTTCGGTCATTTTTTCTGTCAATTGGCACATATCTTCCATCGGAATCTTCAAACCATCCAAACGATCTATGCGCTTAGTCAGATATGCCAAATTACCCGATTGCAAACGAATCAAACTATGTGGCACAGTTTTCAACTTAGCAATTTGAGCCAGGTGCATCGTCACATCTTCTACCTCAGGCAATTCAAGATATTGAACACTTGGCGGTTTTAAAATATATGCACCCCATAAACCCACAATCGTAAAACGCGCAGGTTGTGCATTACTCGGTTTTCGATCCAATACCAGCGACAATTTTGCCTGAACACCAGTTACCGCCGATTGGCTCCTAATAATAGTAGCAGCCAATTTTTCAGCGTCGCTTTCGCTAAAATCCAATTCGGGCGCAACTGACTGACCAAATATTTTTTTGCTACACAAGGGATGAAAATCCAAATTACTACCTTCAACAACTTGGTAACAATATAAACAACGCTTTTTCATACCTCAATTATTATTTCGTGAATACTTACAGCACCTATACAATCCTTGCAACAAGCCAATAGCAAGCCCATTCTATCCCGTTGGTTTATTTTCCAATTCCTTTCAGCGACCTCCAACAACCAACCTTCTGGTATCAAACCATCAAAAAAAGGAAATAAAATATTAGATGTAAATTCGGATTCTTGCAAAGGCAAAGTAAGGCTAATTGGCTCAATATTACTCAATGCCAAATAACGTGTATCATAACAAAAATGATAACCAGACTCATCTTCACTCAAAAGACCAGCTTCCAAATCGTGCATAAAAACAATCGCTTTTCTCATCATTCTTGAATTTGAGCCACCAACGCAGCATTAAACAAATTTAAAACTTGATTAACTTTATCCATTCTCAAAGTCGTTTTTCCTTGTTCCAGTTCTCGAATAAAGCGTAAACCAACACCTGCCTTTTCTGACAATTCTGTTTGCGTAATATCCAAAAATTTACGCTTGTCTTTCACAAACTCACTCAAATTCATAAATACGATTTTTTAATAATTTCAAAAAACAAACTATACCTTATCGGGTACAAATTTATATAAAAAATATTAATTTATACCTTATCGGGTACTTTTTTTTTAATAAATATTTACAGAACTACATACTTCTACTTTGGCAGTCTGGGAAAATAACTGGTTTCCAAACGCTGTCAGGGGTTTAAAACCCTGACAGCGTTACATCGAAATTTACTTTTTTAATACTAAAAAACAGAGTGCCAAAATAGAATTACTTATTGAAACATTGAAACACATTGTTCTAATTAGTTCAAAAGTCCAATATTTTAAAACAACCCTATATATCCGATGTGAATTTTTCCACTACGAAAGTCTATCGGATTCTGATTGAGCTTGCCGAGTGCATACGTCAGGTTTAATAGTCCTGCGCGAGTTTCTAACAAAATGCCTACACCGAAGCTAAACGTTTCATTTTTTTTATGTGCCTGTTTTGTAAAATCTTGCAAAACGGCGTAACTACTAAAAAAATTGAAGTAACTATTGTTACTCAGAATGTAGCGATATTCGAGCGAATGGAGGAGAAAATTGGTGGCAAAAAGGCTTTCTTCGTCGAAGCCACGAATGGTTTTCAAACCGCCAAGACGATATTGTTCATTTTGCAAAACTGGCGATTTTCCGAGTATCGTTGCACCTGAAATTGACACTTTAAACACTTGATTTTTCTTTAAACTAAAATATTTTTCGACGTGGCCTTCCAACTTGTATTGATAGGTGTTTAAAGCAATCGTATCATATAATTTTCGATATTCAAAACCTTGATTATCAATATAATTAATGATTGTATTGTTCTTTAAAATCTTTTTATTACCAATAGCTGTTTTGATTTTAAAACTCGTTCCTCGTTGAGGATTGAACTGATAATCGAGGTCAGAAAACAAGTATTCAAAGCCGTAAGCATCGGTTGCAACATCGAGCGTATTCGGTAATTGGCGTGTTGAATTTAGTGCATTTTTATCAATACTTAGAACGGTTGTCGATGTCCGATTCCAAAATATTTTACCATAATTGTTACTATTGATTTGATACAAAATACCACCTTCGAGCATAGCGTTAAAGTATTCTTTTAGGCGTTTATAACCCTCGAATCGTGCATCAATACCAAGCGCTGTACCTAATATATATGGATAATTTGCAGATACTTTTAGTTGCTGAATCTGAGCATCAAGTCGCTGAAAATCAAGTGTGAATCGCTCGCCTTGCTTCAAGGTATTTTTTAAATCTAAGAGCGCGTTTCCGCTAATACTGAGTTTATTTGGCACATCAGGATTTGGTTGCAAACTCAGCAATACGTCAAATCTACTAGCAGGTCTTTTTTCTAAATCCAAGTGAATATCGGCTCGTTTGCCTGTAAAAGATACAAAATAAGGCGCTTTTAGCTTAATAAAATTAAGATTTTCTAATTTTTTTGAAATGTTGTCGAGCGTATTTTGTCGATAAATTTGTCCTTTATTAATACTTAAATATCGGAACAAATAAGCATCTGAAATGACCGTATCGCCTTCCATCACGAGTTCGTCTAATAGGATTAATTTGTTTTTTTGTAAATTGAGCGTTGCCGAAATTTGGTTGTTTTGTACCTGAAAACTATCAATCCAAACTTGTGCAAACGGATAACCATTGTTAGCAGAAATTTTGATGATTCGAGTTTTTATTTTTTCAAGTTCATTGATGTTAAAAATATTTTGACGAGTAAGATTTCCGAGTTGCGCTTGCCAATCAGAAGGGATTTGATGACAATCTAAGCGCAACCATTCGTAACGATTGCCGACATGAAATTGTGGTGTAAAAATACTATCCGTTTTCGTAATTTGCTCCAAATTGGCTTCCATAAATCCTTGATTGCGAAGCAATTGTACTTTTTTTATCGCCGCACGATACAATTCAAGGCTATCTTTATACGTTTTATCAAATACCAATATTTCGCCAGGTTTTTGCTGCGCAAAAATTGGAAATGTAAAAAATAACAATACATAAACAAGTCGATTCATGGTTTTTAAACGATGTAGATTGGGATTTGTTCTTTAATGAGAAATTATTAAGAAAAAAAGGTTTTTAATTTTTTTAAGAAATGTAGCGACGAATTTATTCGTTGTGTGATTTTTACTTGAAGAAGTTTAAAATTATGTTTTACCGAATAAATTCGGTGCTACAAATAAAATACCGTTACGAGTTTTGCTTCGTAACGGTATTTTAAACTAAAAATTTAACTTTTTACGATTTCACAACGCGCTTCGTAATTGTTTGGTTATTGATATTGATATGCAATAAATAAACGCCAGTTGGATAATTAGTCAAGTCAAAACGTTCTTTGATTTGAGTACCAATTTGCTTTTCTCTCGACATAATCAATTGACCATTTGTGTTATACAGTTGAACTTGTATGGTTGCCGATTGCTGCAAACGCAAGGTCAAATCTACGTTGTCTTGCGTCGGATTTGGTGTTATTTGTAGCAATTCTAAACCTTTTATGTCGTTATCAGCCAATATTGTAAAAATTTCGACAACAATTGATTTTTTACAACCATTCGCATCTGTAACCTCTACTGTATATTTACCAGCTGTCAGTTGTACTATTTTACTTGTAGTTGCGCCATTCGACCATTTGTATTGATATGGTGGCGTGCCACCCAATACCGAAACTTCTGCCTTACCGCTGTTTATAACATCGTTGGCATCTTGTTTTTTACTTGTCAAAACAATTTCAGCTGGCTCAACAATTGTCGTTTTCAAACTCGATTCGCAACCGAGCGCATCTGTCGTAACCAAATTATATTCTCCAGCACAAAGTTTTGAATTTTCTGGCCCCGATGTTCCATTCGACCATTTATACGTAAACGGTGCTTTGCCGCCGCTTGCAATTGTAGCATTAATTGATACATCGCAATCTTTAAAACAATTCAATTTTTTGATTGATACAGCTGGTTTTGGA
>JAYUJV010000704.1:0-4267 GCA_043764975.1 Saprospirales bacterium | reverse complement strand
AGTTATACGCAGTGTTGGGGCTATAAAGACAAGGGAGGAGCGCCTTGCAACAGTTGGGCAAACGTATCGAATAATATTATGGATTACAATGAAAATTTTCCACACGCTTACACGCCTTGTCAAATCGAAAAATTGCAAGCGATATTGGCAACTTCGGCGAAAGGTTTTGTGGCAGATGCCGCTTATAGTCGCAGTTTGCTAACGACCATACAAGTTGCAGATACGTGTTCGGCGAATGCCGTTCGTTTTGTAGGGTTCAATAATGATTTGCGAGCAGAAAGTAAAATGGAGGTTTATGACCTGAAAAAAAATAAAAATATACCGCTTTGGCTTCGCCCACGTGTAAAAAAAACGGATTGGGCAAAGCCTAATGATGCCTTTTATGATTTGCATCAAGACATCAATTTCAAGTCTGGACATTATTACACCTTTATATATAGTGTACGCGCGCGCGATGGTTCGACGCAAAAGACTAAAAAGACGATATTTGTAAAGTAGGGAATCTGTACATTAACTGCTTTTAAACGTTGACAGCGTTTTGAACGCTGTCAACGTTACAGGCATGAAATTTTATTATTTTAATTTTCTTAATTCCTTTCATTTTCTTAATTTAAAACAAGAGCTATTCCCCGAACATTCTCACAACGCCCAAGGTAATATAATAACCGACCAATGCTCTGGCATTGAGTGGCGTAGCGGCTGGCGATAAATTTTGGCTATAAGTAGGAATAATATCGCGTGTATATCGGAATTGATAGCCAAGGTTTTTGCCTGGATAATAGATAAAACCGAGATTGAAGCTCAAATTATTTTTCAAAAAATAGTCTTGTGAACGACCTGCAAAAGTAGTCGCGCCTTTGGCCGTAGAGTTAATCAAGCGCGCATACGATAAGCCGCCGTTGAAGCAGATGCGATAGTGATCATCATCCTCGCCTTTCCAGTCGAAGATGCTAAACATGACTGGCACTTCTACATATCGATTGTTGATGACAAAATAATCGCTTCCATTGCTATTAGCCGTATAAGTTGCTTGGCTACCGCGCGAGGCATAATTTATTTCGGTCACGATTTGCATTTTTTCATTCAGAATGGTCGCCACACGCACACCGCCATTGAGGCCGACTTTATGAAATCCGATATTGTTATCGCCATCGAGTTGGGCCGCATTCAGACCAAGGTGCAAACCAGCTTTGAAGCGTTGCTCTTGCGCGTTTATGTTGCTAATGAAGCAAAAGAGAGCGAAAATAAAGAGCATATTTTTCATGAGTATATTTTTTATAATTGGCGCATTCAAGTAATCAATGTAACTATGATAATTAATAATATTGATTTACCAAATTTTTGATTTGCGTAATGTCAATTAAAATGTAGCTTCAACGACGACAGGGCAATGATCCGAGTGTTTTGCCTCATTATCGTGATATACTTTCGTCACTTTATCGGCAATCGATTCGCTAAAAGACTGGTAATCGATACGCCAACCTTTGTTGTTTGCACGTGCGCCAGCGCGATAACTCCACCAACTGTACTCTACTTTTTCGGGGTTTGTGCTACGGTACGCATCTGAAAATCCACTGCCAAACCATTTGCTCATCCAAGCGCGCTCTTCGGGCAAAAAGCCAGTCGAATTTTTATTGCTCTTTGGATCATGAATATCTATTTCGGTATGCGCAATGTTGTAATCGCCCACGATGATTAAATTCGGATTCGTAGTGCGTAATGCTTGTGCGAACTCAAAAAACTGATTCAAAAAGACGATTTTAAAATCTTGACGCTCGTCACCGCTTGTGCCAGATGGAAAATAACAATTAAGAATCGTAAAGTCTTCAAAATCAGCACGAATGATGCGGCCTTCTTTGTCAAAAGCCGTCAGACCAGATTCGTATATGACTTGCTTGGGCGTTTTTTTTGTCAAAATAGCTACACCGCTATAACCTTTTTTTTCGGCCGAACACCAATAATGCTGATAACCCAAGGCCTCGAAAGGCGCCATATCTACTTGCTCAGGCGATGCTTTCGTTTCTTGCAGACATACGATGTCAAAATCGCCTGTTGCGACCCAATCCACTAAACCTTTTGTCATGGCTGCTCTGATACCATTGACGTTGTACGATACTATTTTCATAAAATGACTATAAATAATTTTATTTTTTAAAATGAAAAAAATATAAAAGATAATCTTTTTACTCTTTTCCGTCTTGTTTTCGTTCTAAATCCAAGACACGTTTAGCTAAATCAGGTAATTTTTTAAAAATGGTAAATGCCCTCAGATAATCATTATAGGCAATGGCAGGAGAGCCAAACCATGCTTTATTTGGTTCTTTGATGGTCGATGCAATACCAGTTTGGGCTTGTGTTTTGGTACCATCGGCAACCGTAATGTGACCTACGAAACCACTTTGCCCACCTATCATACAATGCTCGCCAAGTTTGGTACTGCCCGCAATGCCCGTTTGAGCAGCAATGACGGTGTTACGACCAATCTCTACGTTGTGCGCAATCTGAATCAAGTTGTCCAACTTTACGCCTTCGCGAATAATTGTAGAACCCATGGTGGCACGATCGATGACCGTATTGGCACCTATTTCCACATTTTTTTCGATAATGACATTCCCGATTTGCGCTACCTTTGTATATGAACCATCGCTAGCAGGCGCAAAGCCAAAGCCATCGCTTCCAATCACTACATTGGCGTGTATGATGCAGTTGTCGCCTATTTCGCAATTTTTATAAATTTTGACACCAGGAAAAAGGGTTACATTTCGCCCAATTTTGACCTCCGCACCTATATATACTTGTGGATAAATAACCGACGATGCACCGATTTGTACCTCGTTTTCGATCATCACAAAATCACCGATACTGACGTCTGCACCGATGCGCGCAGAACTATGAATAGCCGCACGCGTTGAAATAATAGCTTCTTTTTTTTCGCTTTCGCCAAAACGATTGAGCAAAATGGCCACACTTGCATATACGTCATCCACCCTAATCAAGGTCGCTGAAATGGGTTGCGAAGCCACAAAATCTTTACTGACCAATAGTATAGATGAATCTGTGGTATAGGCATAATGCTCATACTTGGGATTGCCCAAAAAACTAATTGTCCCAGCTACACCTTCTTCTATCTTCGAGGGTCTATTGACTATTGTGTCGGGATTGCCCTCTACGTTTCCATTCAAGAGTAAGGCTAAAGCCTGTGCAGTGACTTGCATAAAATTGTGGTTGATATTTATGTGCTACTTAAAAACAAGCACTTTTTTGTATTTTTTATTGATTTTTGTTGTTGTATTTAGTGTATAACAACCTTTTTTCGGAATAGTTTATTTTAGAAACACTAAGCCGAATTTTACGCCAACTTGCAATGCATACGTAAATCGAGAGCCTTTTGTACGAATATCATTGCCTTCTCTATATACCAACATTCCTGTATCTGTATTAAAAAAACCGCCAGTATTATTACATCTTTCTAGGTCGGTACCGACTTCGGGACTATAATTCATGTATGTAAATCCATTGGCAATGTACACATCCATCACGACTCTCGAATATACAGATTGATAACCAAACAAATACGAAACCGTTGTGCGTGATTTACGAATGATGTCAGTTGGTAAATCTAGTACAGGCGCTGGCGCTGGGAATCCAATATTGAAGCCATTGCAATCAACCTTGTGGGTATGGGAAACATTAGCATAGCTCACTCGAAATCCTTGATACCAGTCGTATTTATAATCAGTCACTGCGCCACGAAAATACCATTTGCGTGCAAACGCTAATTTATAATTGACGCGTGATTTATTGAGCGTCACTTTATCGATAGATGATGAATTGAGGTTTTTGAAATCAAAGACATAATCAACATCAAACTCCCAAGTGCCACGGTCGCGTATGGGTTTTTCAAAAGATAAATTTATACTCCGATTCCCATAAAATATTGGCGACAGCAAGTTGGTCTTGATATAATATGGTGGCAAAAACTGGTCAGGTGATTGCGCGTTGGCCGTAAACAAACAGGCAAGCACGAGGGTAAGAACAAGCACAGCGTTTTTCATTTTCAAGGTGTTTTTGTATTAAGTAAGAAATCAAAATTGTCAGTTAGTCATTTTTGTCAGTTATACCAAAGTACATACGATTTTACCCTTTTATTAAAAAAAGCAAGTGTTACTTATTTTTAACACGAATTACACTCTAATTAACGAACGGCGAAGCCCTCAACGAAGTTAATTACACGAATCGTAGATAAATAATTTCACTAATTTTGAAA
>JAYUJV010000703.1:0-4270 GCA_043764975.1 Saprospirales bacterium | reverse complement strand
TTAATTTAGAGAAAAAATAGAAATAGGATAATAAATATGGCAAATCTTCCAGTACATTCACGCTTAAATGCAGCCGAAGTAGAGGCGCAAGGCTATTCTATCTTGAATTTAGGCCCTACGCACCCTGCCACGCACGGTATATTCCAGAACGTCTTGACCATGGATGGCGAAATGATTGTGGACACCGAGCAAACGGTTGGTTACATACACCGTGCATTCGAGAAATTGGCGGAGCGTCGCCCATACAATCAAATCACGACCATCACGGATCGCCTCAATTATTGCTCGTCGCCGATCAATAACATGGGTTGGCACATGACGATGGAAAAACTCATCGGTGCCGAAATTCCGAAACGTGCTGAGTATTTGCGCGTCATCATCATGGAACTTTCGCGGATTGCAGACCACATCGTGTGCGATGCCGTTATTGGCGTGGACACTGGTGCTTTGACAGGTTTTACGCACCTATTCATCTATCGCGAAATGATTTATGACGTATTCGAGAGCGTTTGTGGCGCACGTCTGACGACCAATATCGGTCGTATCGGCGGTATGGAACGCGATTTTAATGACAAAACTTGGGCATTCATACATAAGTTTATCGAAAAATTTGAGAAAGGATTAGCGGAGTTCAATACGCTATTGAGTCGCAATCGTATCTTCATGGATCGTACCATCGGCGTTGGCCCAATCAGTGCCGAACGTGCTTTGGAGTATGGCTTCACAGGGCCAAACCTTCGTGCAGCGGGCGTGGATTATGACGTGCGCGTAGCGAATCCATATTGCTCATATCAAGATTTTGATTTCGAGATTCCACTCGGCACTGGCGGCGACACTTATGATCGCTACATGGTGCGCATGGAAGAAATGTGGCAGAGTTTGAGCATCATCAAGCAAGCGATGGCCAAAATGCCAAAAGGCGCAATACACGCCGATTTACCAGAATTTTACTTGCCCGAAAAGCAAGACGTATATAGCAAAATGGAAGCCCTCATCTATCACTTCAAGATTGTGATGGGCGAAACCGAAGTGCCAAAAGGAGAAGTGTATCACTCGGTAGAAGGTGGAAATGGCGAACTCGGTTACTACCTCATCAGTGATGGTGGTCGTACACCGTATCGCTTGCATTTCCGTCGTCCATGTTTCATTTATTACCAAGCATATCCCGAAATGATACGCGGCAGTATGCTCTCCGATGCGATTTTGACCATGAGTAGCATGAACGTGATTGCAGGCGAATTGGATGCGTAAGATATTGATTTATAGTTATTTATAAATTAATAAAATTGATAATAATAATTAGTATTGTAAAAATAATATTGCTGCATTTTTTAAATATTTATTGAAAAATAATATTAAATTCTTTTGATATGGGTACAATAACAATTGAACCAAAAGATGCCATCGAATTTCAACTTTTAACTTCTATGTTAAAGAAAATGAAAGTTAGGATGAAACTGAATCTGACGGATGAGGAAAAAGAAGATTTGGGCATGACAATATTAATGTCCGAAGTAGATTGGACTGACAGTATTTCAGGTGAAGAAATGATTGCTAAACTTAAAAACCGTAAATTCAAAGCGGCATGAAAGTAATAGTTTCTCCTAAATTTCAAAAGGATTTGGATAAAATTGATGACGAAAAATTATTTGATGATGTCATTACATTCATTGAATTTTTATATACGACTTCTACATTGTCTGAAATCCCAAATTTAAAAAAATTGAAAAATTTTAAGAATGCCTTTCGTGCCAGAATAGGTAATTATAGAGTTGGTATTTTGTTTGAAGACAATATTATTAAATTAGGTAGAATTGCGCATCGGAAAAATTTTTATGATATTTTTCCTTAAATTTTAAAATCAATTTACAATGGCATATAGCGATTATAAAAAGTTGAGTAAAGTGGTAGAAGCGTTTGGATTACAAACCACTAGGAGTAGCATTTTTAACGATGTAAAACCGATTCCACCTTCTGATTTTTTAAAATTAGCTTTGGCAAAAAGTAGAAATATTGGTTTTACGTCAGAAAAAGAACGCTCCGAACGCTTAGTTTCGCCTATTTTAATGGAAGTCATCGAAACCAACGATTTTGACATAACAATTTATTCGGGACATAATTTAGATGCTGATTCGGAAGCAGGTTTGGCAGGCGAATGTGATTTTTTGATGTCACTTGGTCAAAGAGCATTAGAAGTTATCGAGCCACCTATTTTTAGTATCGTTGAAGCCAAAAGAGAAGACATGGACTATGGTGTAGCGCAATGTGTAGCACAATTGATAGGTGTTCAAATTTATAATAAAAAAAGGAATGTAGAGTTTCCCTATCTATACGGCTGCTCAACAGATGGGCTTCAATGGCGTTTTTTTAAATTAGAAGGGAAAGTTATACATTTAGATACAAAAACATATTTGTTATCCGAAGTTGATAGCCTATTAGGTATTTTCAACTTCGCCTATAATGACTGTAAGAAATTTTTATGACATACAGCGATTTTAAGACACTCAAAAAAGTAGTTGAAAATTTTAATTTAAAAATAGTCAATACTAATCTTTTTGATAAAGGTATTACACCTATTATACCTGAGGATTGGCTTATACGCTCATTGTCAATAGCCCAAAGTATGGGTTTTAAAACAGAAAAAGAGCGTTCTGAACGTTTAGTGAGTCCTATTTTATCTCAGATTGCGACGAATAATAATTACGAAATTACGATTTATTCGGGGCATGAGTTGAATATGGATACCAAACGAGGCTTAAAAGGCGAATGTGATTTTTTATTGGCACATGGTCGAAAATCAATTATGCTTTTGGAAGGGCCGCTTTTTTCGATAGTGGAAGCCAAACGAGAAAATTTAGAATACGGAACAGCACAATGCGCAGCACAACTAATCGGCGCACAATTGTACAACAAAAATGACGGCTTGGATTTTCCATATCTTTATGGCGCGACAACCGACGGTTTAGTTTGGCAATTTTTAAAATTAGAAGATAAAACACTAACGATACATGAAAAATCATTTACGTTCAGTGAATTAAATATTATTTTGGGAGCAATCCAATATTGCTTCGATGACTGTAAGAAATTCTTATGACAGATACAAAAAATCTACAATTTAGTGCAAGCACTATGGCAGCTGCCAACGATATTATTGGACGCTATCCAGCTGAACTCAAAAAATCGGCCTTGATACCTTTGTTGCATTTGGCACAAGACGAATTTGGTGGTTGGTTGAGCGTAGATGCTATGAATTATGTAGCCGATATGTTGAGTATTCAGCACATCGAAGCCTATGAAGTTGCTTCATTTTATAGTATGTTCAACCTCAAAAAGCGTGGCAATTGCCTCATCGAAGTTTGCCACACCAGCTCTTGTTGGCTCATGGGCGCCGAAGATGTAGTACGCCACATCGAAAGCCGATTGGGCATCAAAAACGGCGAAACGACAAGCGACGGAATGTTTACGCTCAAAACCGTAGAATGTCTTGGCGCGTGTGGTTATGCTCCGATGATACAAGTCGGCGACCAATATCACGAACACCTCACGATAGAGAAAGTAGATACACTCATCGCTCAATTCAGGGGTGAATATGCGAATACGCATAGCAAATATTTAGTTTAAAATTAAAAGTAGTAATTAGTGTCTTTACACTAAACAATAAAAATAACTAAAGATGGCATATAATAAATTTACACTTGAAAAGGTAATTGACGATTTTCAGATAAAAGTCGTGCCATGGGATGATGTTTTTGATAATTTAGAAACAAAAACGCCCTCTGCTTTTTTACAAGCTGTATTGAAAGAATATGCGCCTTTGGGGCTAGCAATTGGAACTGAAAAAGCACGATCTGAGTACATTATTGCGCCTATATTGGCAGAAATGAGAAATATTACAGGAAAGCAAATTAGCATTTTTTCGGGAAAAACAATGAACGTAGATAAGAAACTGGGACTTATCGGAATATGTGATTACATTATTAGTAAAGATCCTGAGCAATATGTTTTGCGTTTTCCGATTTTGACAATCGTTGAGGCCAAGCAAGATAACCTTGAAGGCGGAGTTGGCCAATGTGCTGCCGAAATGGTGGCTGCAGCAATGCTCAACAAACAGAAAAATAAAATAACCAATGTAATATATGGTGCGGTCACAACTGGCAATATGTGGAAATTTTTGAAATTAGAAAACAATACGCTTTACAACCAAACTGCGCCTGTTTCTATGACTCAATTAGATATTATTTTAGGTGTTTTACATAAAATGACGACTTGA
>JAYUJV010000702.1:0-4270 GCA_043764975.1 Saprospirales bacterium | reverse complement strand
GTTTTTGATTTCATACAAAATATTTTTTTTAAGTTTCAAAAAAGTTATAAAAACTCAAATATGCTTCTCAATTCGCCTCTCCGCTAGCAAAGTTCCCTCCTTTGGAGGGATAGGGAGGCCTCTTTTTTTACCTCACAATCAACACAGGAATACTCAATCGATGTCGAACTTCGCTGATAGTTGTGCCTAAAATCCAATCCATAAATTGTTGATGGCCGTGTCCGCCCATGACCAAAAGATCCGAATTGTAAGCATTCGTGATGCGTGGAATTTCGGTTTTGGGATTACCGAAGCCAACTTCGATTTCACATATATAACCTTGATTTTGTAGCGTTGCGGCATATTCTCTCAAATATTGCTTATCCAAATTGGTTTCAAAATCTTTGATTTCGCTGCCGAGCCAACGTGCGCCAGCCGTTTCGACTATATGTATTAATTTATATGAAGCCGATTTTCCGCCTTGCTCAATCGCTCGATTGATAGTCAATGAATCCATGTTTGAAAAATCGACGGTAATCGAAATTCGATTATACGATTTTTCATTTTGCGAAAGCTGCAATGTCTGTATTTTGTTATGTAAAGTCACAATTTGATCTTTGCGGACACGCTCAAAAAACGGCTCTACGAGTATAAATAATAGCAATGCCAACGCCGCAAAAGCAAACGGAATGAGCGTCCATTTGAACAATAAATTGTATTGCGGATAGCTTTCAAAAAGACCAATTATTTCGTTATAAACCAATTGGATATTCAAGCCAATGATGATGGTGGCGCTAATCCAAGCCAATACTTTTTGTGTTGTAGAAATCGTAAATTCTTTCATTTTTTCACGATCACTGACAAAATGTATTAAAGGAATAATGGCAAAACCGAGTTGTAAACTCAACACTACTTGGCTCATTATCAGTAACTTAGCTGTCGAATTTTCGCCAGTAAAATAAATAACTAAGAATGCTGGCACAATAGCCAAAAGCCTTGTAATCAAGCGGCGCAACCAAGGCTGAATCCTGAGATTGAGATAACCTTCCATCACGATTTGGCCAGCCAACGTGCCAGTAATGGTCGAACTTTGACCAGCTGCAATGAGCGCAACTGCAAAGAAAATAGGTGCATAAGTCGAGCCTAAAATTGGTTGTAAAAGTCTGTGCGCATCTTGTATTTGAGCGACTTCAAATAATCCATTTTTGAAAAAAACGCTTGCCGCTAAAATCAAAATAGCTGCATTGACAAAAAAAGCAAAATTGAGTGCAATCGCCGAATCTATGAAATTAAAACGCAATGCTTTTCGGATTTCATCGCTCGTTTGCTTGAATTTTCTGGTCTGAACTAGAGATGAATGTAAGTACAAATTGTGCGGCATAACGGTTGCACCGATGATCCCGATTGATATATATAAGGCTGCTGAGTTGGGCAAAGTCGGAATCAATCCAGTTAAAATTTCGCCAATTTGAGGTTTTGCGAAAAACATTTCTGCAAAAAAACAAGTGCCAATAATGGCGATAAGACTCAAAATAAACACTTCGATTTTCCGAATGCCGTGATTGAGCAAAAACAAAATCAAGAAAGTATCTAACACCGAAATCGACACGCCAACCAACAAAGGCAAATGAAATAGCAATTGTAAACCAATCGCCATACCGACTACTTCGGCTAAATCGCAAGCCGCAATCGCGACTTCGGCCAAAAAATACAAGCAAATATTTATCCATTGCGGATAGGCAGCGCGCGATGCTTGCGCCAAATCGAGTCCACGCACAAGGCCCAAACGTGCGCAAAAACTTTGCAAAAGTTGTGCAATAAGGTTCGACATGAGCAAAACCCAAAGCAATTTATAACCAAATTGCGAGCCAGCCGCTAAATCGGTCGCCCAATTTCCAGGATCCATGTAGCCGACACTGACTAAATATGCTGGGCCAATAAAAACCCATAATTTGCGCCAAAACCCCGATTTTTGAGACGTATCGACCGAATTATGAACTTCGGAAAGTGACTTTTGATTGGGTGTAGTATGTTCCATGTTTCAAAAAATTATATTTTTACAAAAATGCTCTCGCTGACTTTGCCAGAAAGCATCACTTGTTTTTTATTTTCAAATTCGATTAATCGCGATTGGTCAAAATCATACGTTTCGATCACTTTTATGACCGTTCCGATTTGGATGCCAATTTTATCTAAGTATTGCAAAAAAGAAGTGGCGTGTTCATTCACACCAACAACGGTCGCAAGTTGATTTGTTTTCAACTCATTGATTAATAATTGTTTACGTATTTCATAATTTCCATTTTGATCGGGAATTGGATCTCCATGCGGATCAAATCGAGGAAATTCGAGAAAAGCATCTAAGCGATTTATCAGTTCTTCGGACTTGATATGCTCCAATTGTTCGGCAATGTCGTGAACTTCGTCCCAAGCAAAATGTAGTGATTTTAACAAAAAAACTTCCCAAAGTCTATGCTTCCGAATCAGTTGTTTTGCCATTTGATTGCCCTCATCGCTGAGTTTTACGCCTTTATATCGCTCATAATTGAGCAGTTTTTTCTCTGACAAACGTTTCACCATGTCTGTGACAGAAGCCGCTGCGGTATTCATGCGTTGCGCGATTGCATTTGTACTCACAGAACTTTGCTCGGCTTCCATGAGTTTATAAACCTCTTTTAGATAATTTTCTTCTGTTTGCGAAAGCATTTTTTTATTTTTGAAATAGAAAACACAACTTTGATGATAAATGTTTTGCAAAGGTAAATAAATTTTTAGATTAGTCTAAAAATTTATTTATAAATAAAAAAATAGTTGGCGGCCTCCCTAAATCCCTCCAAAGGAGGGACTTACCAACGTAATAGCAAATTATTGTTTAAATTATTACATTTTTAGTTTCTGTAAAATAAAAGTGCATATTGTAGCAAAACTTACTATGTCTTAAAGACATAGTAAGTTTGTTAAACGAAAAATAAACGCATTGCACTTTTTATTTACAGAAACCATTTTTATAATAAAATTTGCTGCTGATTAAGTTTTTGAAAAAAAAATAGTTAATAATTGCTTCGTCAGAACAATTATTAACTATTTAGAATTCATAAACGTCGTCGAGGTTTAAAACCTCGACGACGTTGTGCACGACAACGTTGTTGTACAATCAATTACTTTATCAACATTACTTCGCCATCAATCTTGCGAGTTTGGTTATTTTTTAGCAAAATAATGGCAGAAAAAGCGAATACATCGCTGTTCATATCTTTTCCTTTATATGCGCCGTCCCAACCTTGTAAGGTGTTATTGGGTTCGAGATTTGTGCCTTCATAAACTTGATTTCCCCAACGGTCGAATATGCTTAATACGTTGATTTTCAAGACTGTATCGTCGCCAAAAAGGTTGAAATAATCATTTATGCCATCATTGTTAGGCGAAAAAGAATTGGGTACATAAACGGGTATTCGGTCGTCAATGCGCACAATTTTATATGCTGTCGCTTCGCAACCGTCTTTGCCAATTACTTTTACAAAATAACTTGTGTTGGTCATTGACGACACTTTCCCAAAAAGACATTTCGGACAATTTGGTTTAAAATTAGTACTCCAAATCAAGGTATCAAGTGCCGAAATTGGTAAATTCAAATTGGCTGATATTAAGATAGTATCGCCTTTCAGAATGGTTGTATCTTGCCCCAAACTTACCGTAATTACTTTCGGGTCTTCGAGTGTGAAAGTAGTATCTAACACGCAGCCAAAAGTATCTTTTATACTTAAAATATGTTTTCCACTTTTTAGGCTATTGAATAAAAGTAAAGAACCAAAGCCTTGATTATCAAGATTATACAAATATGGTTTTTGTCCATTTTTTGTTTCTTTAATTGTCAAACTGCCTTTGTTTGGTTGTTTACAAGTCGGTTTTTCTAACACAAAACTAGTACTCAAAGGCAACGGTGCAGTCAATGTATTCGACAATATGTTTTGACAATTATTGGCGTCACTAACCGTAACTCTGTAAGTGCCAGCCGCTAAATTTTTGATGTTTGCTGTCGTATCTATTGTATTCCAAACGTAGCGATAGGGTGGCGTGCCACCATTTACAAAAGTATTTATAGTGCCATTGTTTTTATTTCCGCAAGCCAAATTATATTTTCCAAATATTGATGGGGAGAAAATAAGTGCTAAAGCTGATTTGTCAGCAATGACTATCGTATCTATCTTGTTTTGGTTTTTTACATTGATGTAAAAATAGTAAGTGCCGGCTACTAAATTTGTAAGCGAATCTTTGTTGCCAGCATTGTATA
>JAYUJV010000701.1:0-4278 GCA_043764975.1 Saprospirales bacterium | reverse complement strand
AAAAAGTAACCAAAAAAATCAAGTGCTCTGCATAAATTCCGTACTTTTTGCTTAAAATTACGTCGGCGCGGAAAAAACTCGTCGGCTTCGCCAGACTTTAAACAGTTTTCCGCTTCTTCCGACTTCATTTTGCAAAAACTCGAATTTCTACAAGGCACAGCCCGAAACGCACTGACTTAGAGTAAATTAAAAAAATCTTATCCGTAATAGAAGTTAGTTATAAAATCTAAAAATCGGCGCATTCAATTATTTATAAATAATTAAAAATTATAAATGACTTCTTCTGATTGTATTTCTATTTCTTTGCTACGCTCCATTCTACGAATGATTTTGTCGAGGTTGCCATGCAAACTCAACTCTTGGTTGTGTAGCAAAATATAATTGCGCAAAGTAGAAACCTCGGCCGGTCTATTGCCCGAACGAATCAATCGCTTGATGGTTTCGCGTGCTGTTTCTTCTATAAACTCCTCGTCGAGGTCGCTTGCCATCACATACGTTTCGGCCTGCGAATCCGAATGAACAGTTGCTACTGACGCTGACGCATGGTTGCTTGCCGTGGTCGGCGCAGCTTGTGGCGCAACTTTCTGCACTGGCACATAAACACTTGGTGTGAATGGCATATCGTCATCTTCTTCGCGCTCGTCCACGTTGGCTTTGCGCTTCACGCGCACGCAACTACGGCCTTCGCTGTTGATGAAATTTACCAACGGATCAAAGGTTTCGTCGTTAGAAAGTACTGCAAATTCTATGTCGTAATTCACGCGCTCGTGTAACTTACCCATCAAAAACGAGATGTGGTAATTTACGCCGATGTCTTTTAGGTTATCGACCGTTACCCACTTTATGGCACGACCCATCTTCTGCATCTGACGTACCAAACTGAGCGGAATCTGCTCTTCTTTGGCATCGATGAAGATAAAAACTTTATCACAAACGCGCTCTAATTTCTTAAATTTTACTTTTTTAAGATTCTCGAAGTCTATGAAAATATAACGTCGGCTTTGATGGTGCATAATGGCAATTCTATTTTACTTTTGTGTTGTGTGTAAACTCGGTTTAGGGTATCTAATAGGTGTCTCAATCTTACTTGGCTGTTCGATGCAAACGCTCCGCAGAAACTGACAAATTGTATAAATGCCAAAAACGAGTTCAAAGTTAAGACGATTTCAACGGTTTTACAAGCATTTGGGTATAAAACCTTTAAATTATTTTTTAAACACCTGTATTTCAGCTATTTATAAGTATTAAATTTATATATTATTTTAATTTAATGTTTTCAGCATGGCGCTTTGTATCGCGTTTTGTCTTTTTTTCCAAGTTGTTTTTGAGTGCTTCAGTCAAGTCCACACCTGTTTGGTTGGCCAAGCAAATCAGTACGAAAAGAACATCGGCCATTTCGTCTTTGAGGTCATCGTTGGCGCTCGCGGCTAGCTCAGGCGTCTTAAACGATTGCTCGCCATACAGACGTGACATTAACCTTGCCACTTCTCCCACTTCTTCCATCAAGATTGCCGTATTCGTCAATTCGCCATAATATCGAATCCCGACGGTGTTTATCCACGTATCTACGGTGTTTTGCGCTTCTTTTAAGGTCATTTTTTTTGTTTTAAAATATAAAAGTAGTGTTTTTGGGGAGAACGAAAAGAGTATTTTTCTATTTTGCTAATAATTTTTCCCAGCTCATATAACAGTTAGGATTTTCTAAAACATAAATTCTGATACGGAAAAAGTCAATTTCTCGTTCATGTATGCTGCAATAAGCAAATAATAATTTTAAAATTTGAAGATTTTCCACCTTTTCCAAATCTTGAACTACTGTATCTCGAACGGCAAAATCACGTTTTGCTATCATTGCAAAAATTGCTTTGATACATTCTTTTTTTGTAGTATATAAATAGCCAAAAGGATGCGAAGGAGTTTTACTGTCGTATTGTTTTACCATAGCAACCAAATTTTCGCCTAATGCTTTCATATAATCGTCAGCAAAATTAAATTTCCGTTGCTGAAAAGCAATTTGTTCACAAATAAAATCTTCATTTCGATAATAAGACAGACGCAGTAGACTGTCGTCTAACTCTATCATATTATCCGATTGTTCTGCTATTTCTTGAATATCATCGCTTGCTTTTTCTAACTTTTTGATATTGGCTCTACATTTTGCATCGCCTTTTTCAATAATTTGCTTAAAAATAGCACCATTTTTAGGTTCATAATAAGCAAAGATTTCTAATAGTTCGTCAGGGTGTATATAATATTTCAAACCATTAGGCAAGCCGCCCATTTTCATAAAAAGGCGATTAAATTTTTCCATACCACCTACCAAATGTTCTCCAGTGTCATTCCATTGATGTAAAGCAAAATGATCCGTTGGATTGATAGTGATAGACTTATTACAAATTGTTGAGAGTAAAACTGTAAGCGAAAAATCCTTTTCGTTATTGATTTCGTGCGCTTTTTTAGCAAGTTTTACAAGAGCTTCTACATCCTGTGTCGCTTCAAGATAAGGCAAAAGATAATCTTGAACGCCCCATTGTCCAAAAGAATTGTAGTCTTTGATATGTTCTAAAATATGTTTTTCTAAATTCTCAGACTCAAATTTACATAAAAAATCCATTTGCGAACTAGCAGAACAAAGCGAAAAATTCCTAAATCTTTCAATCGCAAAAAAAGCATTTTCTGGATAAGCCTTACTTGTCCTTACCCAAAGTTGCTCATTATCAAAAACAATAGGCATATCGTAATTTGTAGAAAGCACATCATTGAGCCAAGCCAACATCTTTTCTGCCTGAGGTTCATTAAATTCGCCATGCAAAAGGGCATTTTCCCCAAATTCATTTTCTAAAAAAATACCAATCGCTAAAAGTAACAAAGCATAAGGCGCACCTTTTGTGCCGTTATCCCAAACTGCAAAATTAGCGTTAATATGATTGTGGTCAAAATAAATATGCGTATCGGGCAACCATAAAACATCTTTTTGTTTATCAAAACATTTATCATCAGGTCGTTTGTCAGAAAAAATATCTTTTGATTTTAAAACATTTTTTTGTTGTGCAGCTAATTTTTTGAATAGCGTAAAACAACCGCCACGCTCATAACTTACCCAATCGCCTTGTAAACTGATGTATTCATCATCAGTATTTTCATTTTGTATAACATCTCTTGTCCATTCATAATATGGTTCATCTTCATATTTTGTTTTTTTTAAAAACATCGTTTCAACAGGAAACGCATCAATAAGTATTTTTACTTTTTCATACGCGTTTTCCCAATGAGCAGTGCTAATATTTTCTAAATTAATACCAAGTAAAATATTCATTTTTTCCTTATTTTTTACAAAAATATAAATTATTTGGAATTATGTGCTAATAGTACCCACAAAAAAAGCCCAAAAGTCCTAACCTTTGAGCTTTGAAAATATTTTTCTGAAATGACTATTCTTGATAGGGGCGTATGAAGTTTTTATTTATAAAAATCTGCCCTCAAAGCGTCATCTTCATTTTTGTGATGCGCCCAATAATCGAGCATAATTGTTTTTTTGAGTGTGCCACGTGTGGTTAATGTCTTTCCAAAATCGCTATATGTTTCTTCCCAACCTTGAATAGTAAAAGGCGATTTAGGTTCAAAATAAATTTTCAAACTTCGTCCTTCATACTGCATAAGATATTGATTAACAGACATTTGATTAAAATTAGTAGTCGATAACGAAGCCGTTGCTTCTATCGCTTTCAACTCTTTGTGACTAAATCGGAGATAAGATAACGAAGGAATTATCTTGACTTTACCTTGTGGCAATTGCGTTGGATTAATCCGTAAAGTTGACCAAATACCGTCTTCGCTCAGTGCCTCGCCAAGTTCCGATTTTTTATCGCCTTCGCTTTCAAAATACGAAAAAACATTGGCTCCATATTGTTTATTTTTTAGGTTGAGTTGCGTAAAAACGTGACCACACCATTCTTGCATCGAAGATGTGACTTTGACCGTTTTCTGGCTCACGTCCACAGGCGTAAACGCCGAAGTCATGACCGAATATGGATAAATACCTGTATCGAATTTTTTGGTAAAATTAAGTTTTAATACCTGCACCACATCGTTCGGACTAGCATTTGCGTCATCTAATTTTACTTGTTTTTGCTTCGAGAAAGGCTCTGTCACAAACACCAATACAGCGTTTCCTTTTCGCATTTCGCTGTAACGCGCCTGCTCCAATTCGTAGCGATTGAGTTCGGCTTTGCCAGCATACCAATACGCATTGAACTCCGCCGAAGTCGCAATATTTTC
>JAYUJV010000700.1:0-12594 GCA_043764975.1 Saprospirales bacterium | reverse complement strand
TCATTAAATACTTTTCCAAATAATAATTTGATTAAATTACAAAATTCAAAGTAAGCAGTTTCAAAATCATGATATTGTATTTCATTTCTTCTATATTTATCAATATTTGCCAAATTAATAATAGTGTTAATGTCGAAGGCTTGAAGTTTTTTATTTCTACTTTCTGGCATAGGAAAATATTTTTTCTCTAAGTCATCAGATGTCAAAATTAACCAATTTAAGGTATAAATTACTCTTGAATCATAAATAAAAAAATTATCAGAATCAATAAATGAGGCAATTTTTGATAATGATGATATTGTTTCAAAGGTATTTTTAGTTAATTTAGATTCCGTAAGTTGTTTTGAAAACGCTTGAATTTTCTTCAAATTGTTATCAGTTTCTTTAAAAGACCAAATTCCGCCCCAGTTGTTTATTATCCAAAAATTTAAACTTGTCAGTTCGTAAGAATTTTTTGCTTTATTTTTAATTATTTCTTTAAGAATTTCGTTTCTTCTAAAATCATTACCTTCTTTGTTAAGGTTCTCTTTTTCTTCGGTTGTAAATATATCTGAAGGTACAAATTTACCCTTAAACCTTTCTTCTAAATTTACATTTTGTTTAAATTCCATTAAGCGCTCAAGAAATGAACTCATAATTATTATTATTTTAAATTTTTCATTAGTAATAAATGTTTTATTTGATGGATTCTATTCCAATAATTTAGCTCTTTTTTCCATCAAATCTTTTCAACTCCTCCATCAATTTTATCGTTTCCAATGCCTCTTTCACATCATGCACACGTAATATTTTCGAGCCTTTTTGTAGCGCAATGACGTGTAATGCAGTTGTGCCATTTAGTGCAAATTCGGGTGTAGTATCGAGGAATTTATAAATCATACTTTTTCTTGAAATGCCTGTCAGAATAGGCACTTCGAGCATCTTGAAGATGTGCAAATTTTGTAGCAATTCGTAATTGTGGTCAAGGGTTTTGCCGAATCCAAAACCGACATCAGCAATGATGTCTTTGATGCCCAATGCTCTTAATTTTTCGATTTTAAAAATCATATAATTTAAAACATCATGCACAACATTATCATAATCAGGCGATTGTTGCATATTTTGTGGATTGCCTTGTATGTGCATCAGGATATATGGCACATTGTATTTGGCAACGGTTGACCATAAATTGTCATCGAATTGACCGCCAGAAATATCATTGATTATTTTAATGCCATGCTCGATTGTTTCGGCTGCAACCTTAGCATGATAGGTGTCGCAAGACAATATAACCTCTGGAAAACGTTGCAAAATAGCATCAATAATCGGCAACAATCGGCGTAATTCTTCATCAACGGAAACAGTCGCTGCACCTGGTCGAGAGGAAGCCGCACCAATGTCAATGATGGCCGCGCCATCAGTCAGCATTTTTTCGACTTGTAGCAAACTTGCTTCTTTGGTTTTATACAAATTGCCGTCAAAAAAACTATCGGGCGTAACGTTCAAAATCCCCATCACTTGCGGTCGTGTAAGGTCTAATAATGTGCCATTGCAATTGAGAGTAGTCGGTTCGTGAAATAGCAATTCTATTTAATTAAAAAAATTAAGGTAATGAAATTAATTAAAATAATATGATTGTATTACAATTTTAGTAGAATAAAACTTTCAAGCAAAATTATTTTTAGTAAAAGTTAATTCCAAGAAAAAAAACATAAAAATCGAAGATTTTAATGCGCTTACGCTGCGTTCTCTGCGCCTCTGCGTGAAAAAACAATTGCAACAAGCAATTAAAATCTAAAAATGAGAATCAATGTAAGTGTATAAAATACGCTCCACTAAAATTGTCATACGACCAATAATATTTTTTAAACTAGCCAATTAAAACTTGTTGCAAGTTTTTTATAGCATTATATGTTTCAACTTGAGCATTAATAGCTTCTATTTCTGCATTTTTTTGAATCTGATTGGTCATTTCTTTATCCAAAATCCTTGCTTTGGTATTGTCGCGCCATTGTATGTCAAAATATTGAATAATTTGAGTTTTAAGTTCCACATCGAGTATCGGAATCGAGGTTTCGACGCGATAACTCAAGTTGCGCAACATCCAATCTGCTGACGAAATATAGACTTTAGGATTACCGTCATTTTGAAAAATAAATACTCGCGCGTGTTCCAAAAACCGATCGACGATACTGATGACTTCTATCTTTTCCGATAGCTTCTTTTTTTGAGGAATCAAACAACAAATGCCACGTATTATACACTGCACTTTTACGCCAGCTTTACTAGCTTCGTAGAGTAACTCAATCATGTCATGATCTTGTAAACTGTTCATTTTCAGTTGAATACGTGCTTCTTTTCCAGCTTTTGCATTTTTTATTTCTCGCTTGATTAGCTTTTCTAAATCTTTACGCAAGTTAAATTGACCGACCAATAGATTATCGAAATGTATGTCTTTTTTTTCTCCTTTTTTAAGATAATCAAAGACTTGTGCTACTTCATTTGTGATAATTTCGTTGGCAGTAAATAGTCCAAAATCAGTATAAACTTTGGCTGTATCTTCATTAAAATTACCTGTGCTGAGGTAATTATACAACACCGTTTTCCCATTTTCAATGCGCCTAACCATCGCCAATTTGCTATGTACTTTTATACCTGGCAAACTATAATTGACCTCTACACCTGCTTGCTCAAGTGCCTCGCCCCATTGCAAATTCGCTTCTTCATCAAACCTTGCTTTTACTTCTATAAATACCGAAACTTTTTTGCCATTATTAACAGCGTCCATGAGCGCTTTCATTATTTTTGATTTTTTTGCAACTCTATATTGCATAATATCAATATGCGTAACTTGCTCATCTTTAGCTGCTTGTTCAAAAAAATGGACTACAGATTTATAACTATTGTATGGATAATACAACAAATGATCGCGCTCACGTATGGCGTTGAAAAAGTCTTTTTTGCGATCTTCGAGCGCATCGTAACGGAGTGGTGGAGCAGGCAAATATTTGAGTTCGTCTTTGCCAAAATCAGGGAATTTGAAAAAATCAGCTTTGTTTAGGTTTCGACCTTCTGGCAACATATCGGTTGTCTGAATATCGAAAATATCCATCAATGCACGTAGCATTTTTACGGGCATATTTCTATCATATACAAATCGAGAAGCTGGGCCAACGTTTCGTTTGTTGAGGCTCGATTTTATTTTTTCAATCAAATCTCCATCAAATTCATCATCGATGTGCAAATCAGCATCGCGACTGAGTTTTATGGCATAAGCGTCTTCGATTTCATAGCCATAAAAAAACCAATTGGCATGGTGTCGCACGATGTCGTCGAGCAGAATCACATCATGCTGCGTTGGGTCATCGCTTGGCAACGTTATGAACCTCGGCAAGTGATCCGAAGGAATATTGAGCAAACCATATAATTCTCTTGATTGGTTTGCGTTTATTTTTTCTTTTAGCTTTACAGCCAAATATATTTCTCCATTGACTAAAAAAGGTCGAATTTTATTTTTTAATAAAAGTACTGGTTGCACATAAGGCAACATATTTTGTTGAAAATATTGCTCTATAAATTCAACTTGAATTGGTGTCAAATGCAACCTTCTCAGTACATTTATATGTTGTTTTTTTAAGTCAGGAATAATTTGTTTTTCGTAAATACTCGACAATTCTTTTTGCTGATTGTTTACGATTTCAAATATTGTTTTCAAAGTTTCGTTTGGATCATAATCCAGATTTTTCTGTGTTTTTTTACCAATCCGCACCAAATTTTGATGTTGAGCCACACGAACCCTAAAAAACTCCTCAAGGTTTGAAGAATAAATAGCGATAAATTTTATACGCTCCAATAATGGCAAATTCTTGTCTTTTGCCTGTTGCAAAACCCTATAATTGAACGACAACCAACTTATGTCTCTTGGTATCAAATTACTATTTTCCATGTTTACCTGTTTCTCAATTCCTTTTTATTATTTTCTCAAAAGCAAAGATACGCCTAAAAATAAATTTTTAATGTTAATTTTTTTTAACGTGAGCCGTGAGAATCGTGAGTCGTGAGAACCTAACGTGAGTCATGAAAATCGTGAGTCGTGAGAAAAGTGCAGTAATTATAATTTCTAAATAGGAATCTTAATTTGCCACACGCAAAGTTCTCACGATTCACGAAAAAAAATTGCGAATAGCAATTTCTCTCACGGCTCTCGATTTGCCACACGCAAAGTTCTCACGATTCACGAAAAAATTGTGACTAGTAATTTCTCTTACGGCTCACGATTTGAAACACGCTTAGTTCTCACGACTCACGATTCTCACGGCTCACGATTCCCCTAAAACAAACTCAATTGCGGTGCTTCCTTTTTTTCAAAACGTTTCGGCCCGCGCGTTGTTATTTTTTTAGCCAATAATTGTGCCACGAGGTACTCGGCGAGTTCGGGCGCGTGAAGGTTATCGGGTTCGTGCATGAAAAAATATACGTTTTTTAGACCCTTGTTTTTCCAAGTTTTCAAACGCTCAACCCAATCGTTAATGCGTTGATAATCAGTAGTGTGTAAGTCATTTCCGACAAAACGGATGACCGCTTTTTCGGTTGTCAAACCTTGATGCAACACATCTCTAAGGCCTGCCACATCAGTGATAACCGTGGATGTATTGTAGTCTTGTAGCAAGTGCCAAAACGATGCAAAATTGTCTTTGTTTTCAAAAAAAGATTCGTGTCTGACCTCAATCGAAAGCGGAATTTCGGAAGGAAATTGCTTTAAAAAATGCTCTAAAATGCCGAGTTTTTCTATCGAAAAATGCGGAGGCAATTGCATGAAACAAACGCCTAATTTCTCGTTTAATAAAGAAATGGAATTACAAAATTGCGCGACTAAGCCAGATTCTGCACCCAAATATCGACTATGACTTATGGTCTGTGGAATTTTGGGACAAAACCTAAAATCGGGCGTCGATTCGTGGTACCATTTCTGGACGGTCGCTTCATCGGGGATTCTGTAATGCGTCGTATTGTGTTCTATGGTGTTGAATTGTAAGGCGTATTCTTTCAAAAATTGTGGATTTTTTGTGCCTTCGGGGTAATATGTACCGACCCATTCGGGCATTCCAAAACCAGTGCAACCTACATAAACCGTCATTTCTGCTTGTGTATTTGCCAAAATCGGCCATAAATCTTGATTTTGAATAGCATCTTGTCGCAAACTAAAATTGACACCATCAAGCGAACTCAATTTTCCAAATTCCATAAAATATAATCAATTTTTAAGACAAAATAAAACCTAATTTTTTGGTTCTCTTAAAGTTTTTGTGAAATAAAAAGAACGTGACTTTAATCACTTTTTCTAGTAATTTAGTACGAAGTACGTTGTTTAGAGGTACTTTGTACTCCGTACTTCGTACTTAAATAAAACCTTTATTTATTAAAATTATAATAATAATTGCCTTCATAACCATCATAAACGCCTTCGAGGGCGACTTTTCCTTTGGCATTTTCAAAATTTTCGATGGCTTCTTCTACACTATCAATAGATTTATTGTTTATTTTTGTAATAATAAAACCTGGATCCATATTCGTTCCTGCAATCGTGCTACCATTCGTGATACTGACTACTCGCACAGCTCTGTGGCCAAGTTTCTGGATTTCGTCGCGGTGTAAATCTCGTAACTCAAAACCTAATTTTCGCAATATTTTTTCATCTCTCGAGTTCAGCAAAGCCGTACTATTACTACGATTGAGGAGTGTAACTTTGGTGTGTTTGTATTGACCGTCGCGGATAAAATCAATCTCAAGCGAGTTGCCTGGGCGCAATCTTCCGACTTGTTCTTGTAGTTCGGGCGTAGATTTTATTTCAACATTATTTATTTTTGTAATCACATCTTCAGTCTGGATTCCAGCTTCGGCGGCTGCACCGCCACGAGTTACACTACGCACATATACGCCATCTAATGTCTTGATATTGAGGTATTTAGCGATGTCAGTTGTCAAATTATCTATACTAATGCCAAGATAGCCGCGCTGAATCACGCCAAATTCTTTGAGGTCTTTTATCACTTTTTGCACCAGATTGACAGGTATTGAAAACGAATAACCTTCAAAATTACCGCTATGTGTCATAATCGCCGAGTTGATGCCGACCAATTCGCCGTTGGTATTTACGAGTGCGCCGCCGCTGTTGCCTGAGTTCACGACCGCATCGGTTTGGATAAAACTTTCGATGCTCGAAGCATCATCTAAAATGTTGATATTCCGAGCTTTTGCGCTCACAATACCAGCCGTTACGGTGCTCGAAAGATTAAACGGATTGCCGATGGCCAACACCCATTCGCCTACACGAAGGCTGTCACTGTTGCCAAAAACAACGCTCGGCAACTCACCTGCATTGATTTTGATAAGCGCAATATCGGTAGATGGGTCGGTGCCGATTATTTTTGCACTAAACTTTCTTTTGTCGTTTAGTGTTACCTCGATGTCGTTACTTTCGTCCACCACATGATGGTTGGTCACGATATATCCGTCGGGACTAATGATGACGCCAGAGCCGATAGAAGTATTGACTTCGCCAGTTTGTGCATCTACTTTTCCCTCAAATGCGCGAATATTTACGACCGTTGGCGTGACCATACTTGCTGCATCTATAAAATTGGTGGGCGCAGTGGAGGTGAAATTACGTTGCGCACGACCCGAAAAAACGGCGTCATAATAATTTGCATATTTGGCGTAATTCGGACTTTTTCCGTTCCAATATTCTTTTTCGGAAAACCATTTGTACATAAAAATGGTTACCAATGCACTCGAAATTGAAATCAAAACCGCGTATAAAACAGTTTTCGTATTATTTGAAATTTTCATCATAGTTTATTTTCGACATAAAAATACGACTTTTTATATAAACAGAAACGATTTTAAGGATTCATTGTTTACTTTTGCTTGAAATTAGTGCTGAATTGTAGCACCGAATTTATTCGGTCTAATAAAAACCTATTTTCAGAATTTTATTTTTACTTATAATTTTTAATTTTTTTTAAACCACGAATAAATTCGTAGCTACATTAACACATATATATGCGTCCATTATTAATAAAACAGATTCAGAAAAAAATAGAAGATCCCGAAGGCACAATTCCGTTCACGAAATATCATGGTGCGGGCAATGATTTTATTTTGATAGATCAAAGAGAAAAAAAATATATTGATACGAGCGATTCGGAAAAAGTACGTCAACTTTGCGATAGACATTTCGGCATCGGCGCTGATGGGCTGATGTTGCTCCAATATTGTGACGATTGCGATTTTGAAATGATTTATTTTAACCCAGACGGTAGTTTGGGAATGTTTTGTGGCAATGGTGCGCGTTGTATTGTGGCATTTGCGAAGTTACTGCAAGTGATTCGGCACAAAGCCAGATTCAAGGCAGCTGACGGAATGCACTTTGCGTTTATCCTCGAAGACGATTCGGTGGAACTCAAAATGGGCGATGTCAACGAAATTGAAATCAATAAAGATTTTTATTTTTTAAATACTGGCACTGTACATTACGTGAAATTCGTAGCAGATGCTTACAAAATTGACGTAAACCTAGAAGGAAAAAAAATTAGACATAGCAAACGCTTTGAAAAAGACGGCGTAAATGTTAATTTTGTGAACCCAACTGAAAACGGTATTTGCATCGCCACTTTTGAGCGCGGCGTGGAAGCTGAAACCTTGGCTTGCGGTACAGGCATTACGGCGGCGGCCATTTGCAATTATCTCAACAATCCGATTGATAAAAATAAAAATATAGACGTGCTTGCAAAAGGAGGAAATTTGCAAGTGCGTTTCGAGACCGACGGCAAATCTTTTCGCGAACTTTGGCTCTGTGGGCCTACGAAATTGGTTTATGCGGGGAAGATAGTTTTGTAGGAATCGAAAGATCTTTGGAAAATCGAAAGAACTTGGGAAAATCGAAAATCGAGAGTCGAAAATCGAAAGAACTTAGATAAGAATCGAGAGTCGAAAATCGAAAATCGAAAGAACATAGAGTGGCTAAAATCGATATGCATTCTCAAGCAGCACTTTCGACTTTTGACTTTCGATAAGAACTCACGAGCAGCACTTTCGACTCTCGATTTTCGACTCTCGATTTTACTGCACTTTCGACTCTCGATAAGAACTCTCGATAAGAACTCTCGACTTTCGATAAGAACTCTCGATTAGCACTCCCGAGCAGTACTTTCGACTTTCGATAAGAACTCACGAGCAGCACTTTCGACTCTCGATTTTCGACTTTCGATAAGAACTCCCGAGCAACACTTTCGACTATTGATAAGAACTCTCGATTAGTACTCCCGAGCAGTACTTTCGACTCTCGATTTTCGACTTTCGATTATAAAAAAAACAAACATGGGAACGACACAATTATCAGATTTACAACAGTATTTAAAAATGGCTCAGGATTGGGCTGTATTTTTTGCACCAAAAGTCATCTTGGCATTTGTGGTGCTTTGGATTGGCTTACACGTCATCAAAAAAATAAATGATATAACAGACAAAACCTTGACTGGTCGAAACGTAGAACCAACCATAAAACCATTTTTCGCTTCGTTGGTGGACATTGTCCTGAAACTCGTTTTGTTTCTTATCGTAGCGAATATTTTTGGTTTCGAGACAACTTCTTTTGTAGCTATTTTGAGTGCCATGGCTTTTGCGGTTGGATTGGCATTACAAGGCAGTTTAGGACATTTTGCAAGCGGAATTTTATTGTTATTGCTAAAACCATACAAAGTTGGCGATGAAGTAAAGATTGGCGATGTAGAAGGTTTTGTAACCGAAATACAGGTTTTTAATACGATTTTGAAAGCGCGTGACAATAAAATCATCGTCATTCCGAACGGAAATGTAACCTCTGCTAACATCATAAACTTGACAGCGCAACCTATACGTAGAGTTGATATTACGATTGTGGTTGATGAACACAACGACGTTGTTAAAATCAAAAAAGTACTTGAAAAAGTCTTGTTTGATTGCAAATTGGTCTTGAAAAACGAAGAAAATCAAATCTCAAAAGTCTTTTTGAACGACTACAATCCCGACGAATTGCGCTTTATGGTTCACGCTTGGTGTAATGCGTCCGATTGTTTAGATGTACACGCTTGCATCATGGAAAATTCTAAAATCGAACTCGATGAAGCTGGTTTGGATGATAGCATTCAGTTTGTGAAAATTGTGCAATAGATGAGTAATTCCGAAAAAATAAAACTTACCATCGGATTATTGGCGATAGAAATTGTAATGACGCTTTTTTGTTCGACTTACAGAAAAAAGGATTATATGTCTGGTAAGTAGTAGTGAATAAATAAACAAGGTTAAAAATCAGGTGTTTCAAGCCTTTAAAACCTTGTTTATTTACACATAAGTACTTATGTTTATTTTCATTTATCTTTATTGCCCATTAATATCTCTTAGTTTTTTTCTTTTAGTATTAAGTTCTGTATTAGAAAATGAAAAAACTAAAAACTTATTTTTCAACATAATAATTGGAATTGGAGTTTTTTTGATAGCATTTTCAATTTTATATTTGCTGAAAGGAAGATAATGTTAATGATAATTTATTTTATTAATTTAAAATTTTAAAAACAAAATTTCAAATAACCAAAATATGAAAAATAAAATATTGATTTTTATCATGTTGATGATAAATGTATTGAATGTTGCTACCGCGCAAAATTCAAAAATATCAAAATTAGATGAAAAATATTTTAAATCCTTGAAATGGCGCAACGTAGGTGCATTTCGAGGTGGACGTTCGTGCGCAGTGACTGGTGTGGCTGGCAAACCGAATTTGTTTTACATGGGAGCAGCTGGCGGTGGCGTCTGGAAAACGACCGATGCAGGCAAAACTTGGGGCAATATATCCGATGGATTTTTCGGTGGCTCAATCGGTTGCGTGAGTGTAAGCGAAAAAGACAACAACGTGATTTACGTTGGCACTGGCGAAGAAACAGTGCGTGGCAACGTATCATCGGGTAACGGTTTATGGAAATCTGATGATGCGGGGCGCAATTGGAAATACTTGGGTTTGAAGGAAACGCGACACATTTCGCGCATCCGAATTCATCCACAAAATCCTGATATTGTGTATGTTGCGTCAATGGGCGACTTATATAAATCGAATGATGCACGTGGCATTTATCGCTCAAAAGACGGCGGAAAAACCTTTGATAAAATTCTATTTGTCAATGGAGATGTCGGCGCAGTGGATTTGGTTTTCGATCCTCAAAATCCACGTGTTTTATTTGCTTCTATGTGGCGCGCACGTCGCACGCCATATTCGTTTAGCTCTGGCGGCGACGGTTCAGGCTTATGGAAAAGTATAGATGGCGGCGACAATTGGACTGATATTTCTCGTAACGAAGGTTTGCCGAAAGGCACGTTGGGCATCAGTGGAGTAGCGGTTTCGTTTACCAATTCTGATAAAATTTATGCGATTATCGAAGCCGAAGATGGCGGCGTTTTCCGTAGCGAAGACGGCGGCAAAACTTGGCAAAAAACAAATTCAGATCGTGATTTGCGCCAACGTGCTTGGTATTATAGCCGAATTTATTGCGATACAAAAGACGAAAATACTTTATATATCATGAATGTCTCTTACGGAAAATCAATCGATGGCGGCAAAACCTTCAAATATGCCAATGCGCAGCATGGCGATCACCACGATTTGTGGATTGCGCCCGAAGACAACAAACGCCTCATCATCGCTGATGATGGTGGTGCGCAAGTGTCGCTCGATGGCGCAGCGACTTGGAGCTCGTATTACAATCAACCGACTGGGCAATATTATAGAGTCGTGACCGACAATGCTTTTCCATACAAAATTTATGTGGCACAACAAGATAACTCTACAATCCGAATAAAGCATCGCAGCGAAAATAGCGGAATTTCGCAAGAAGATTGGGAGCCGACCGCTGGCGGCGAAAGCGCGCATATTGCGCCCGATCCTTTGAATCCTGACATCGTTTATGGCGGCAGTTATGGTGGATATTTGACGCGTCGTGACCACAAAACTGGTTCAGAACGCGCCATAAATGTATGGCCTGACAATCCGATTGGCGCAGGTGCCGAAGCTATGAAATACCGTTTTCAATGGAATTATCCGATTTTCTTTTCGCCGCACAATCCAAAAAAATTATACGCTTGCTCGAATTTTCTGCACGTTTCGACGAATGAAGGCGAAAAATGGGACATTATTTCTGGCGATTTGACGCGCAATGATCTTAAAAAACAGTTGTCGTCTGGAGGTCCAATCACGCAAGACAATACTGCGGTTGAGTATTATTGTACCATTTTTGCAGCAGCAGAATCACCGAAAAAAGAAGGCGTAATCTGGACTGGTTCTGACGATGGTTTGGTACAACTCACAAAAGATGGCGGTAAAAATTGGCAAAACGTAACGCCTAAAGGTATGCCGGATTGGATTATGATTAATAGCATCGAACCCGATCCGACCAACGAAGCGGCTTGTTATTTGGCAGCGACCAATTATAAAAATGGCGATTATAGACCTTATTTGTACAAAACAAAGGATTTTGGCGCAACTTGGACAAAAATTGTGAATGGCATTGCTGACGAAAATTTTACGCGCGTGATTCGTTGCGATTTGAAAAAACAAGGACTTTTGTACGCAGGTACAGAAGGCGGAATGTATATCTCGACGGACGATGGCGCGAATTGGCAATCGTTTCAACTCAATTTGCCGATAGTTCCGATTACGGATTTGACGATTAAAAACGAAAACCTAATCGCCGCTACACAAGGTCGTAGTATTTGGATGATTGACGATTTGGGCGTTATCGAATCGCAAATGGATATTTCAAAATCAGAAAAAGTGATTTTTTATCAACCAAGTACGGCTTTTCGTCTTGGCGGTAGTCAAGATAAACCTTCAAAAACGGCTGGTACGAATCATGCACCTGGTATAACGACTCATTTTTATATCGAAAATCCGATTGATACTATGACTGTAAAAATGACTTTTTCGGATGCGAAAGGAAACGTGATTCGGACATTTAGCAACAAGGCAAAAGAAGAAAAAGATAAAATCGAAGCAAAACAAGGCAGCAATGAGTTTTCATGGAATTTGAAAACCTACGATGGCGAAAAATTTGACGGAATGTTGCTTTGGGACGCTGATGTGACTGGCCCGATGTGCGTTCCAGGCGTTTATAACGTAAACCTTTCGGTTGGTAAAGAAAATGTTGAAAAACAAGTACTTGTCAAAGCCGATGAAAACAACAAAGCCATCACGCAAGCCGATTTTGTGGCGCAATATACGTTCGTGAAAGAAGCCTTGGACAAAGCCTCAGAAGCGCACAAAACGATTGGTCAAATACGCGATATTCGGAAGCAAATGAAATCTTATATAGATAGGCTCGAAGATACATCGAAGTATAAAATTTTGATAACGAAGCAAAAACGAATAGATAGTTTGATGACTAAGGTAGAAGAAACACTTTACCAAACAAAATTGCAAAGCCAACAAGATATGTTGAATTTTCCGATTCGATTGACCAATAAATTGTTGCACGTAAAAGACCAAGTGCTGAACTCAGATTTCAGACCCACACAACAAGCCATCGGCGT
>JAYUJV010000699.1:0-4308 GCA_043764975.1 Saprospirales bacterium | reverse complement strand
TCGGCTCAAAACCCTTGGGACGAATATTTTAACGCCTCGCAAGTATGGGCGCCAACCATGGGCGCACGTGGCTACATGGGCGTGCGATACAGCATTGCTCCACCAACAGCTGCACTTGAAAACGTTGAAAACAACTTTCCGAACGCCAAAAATGTGCTAATAAACGATGCTCGACTCGTGAAAGAAACAATGCAAGTTGCAGGATTATGTGGTATGTGCAAAGGTCGAATCGAAAAAGCAGCACTACAAAACGGCGCTTTGTATGCCGATTGGGACGTTGATACAAAGATGCTAACCCTTCAATTTGATGTTAAAAAAACGAACCTCGATGCGCTCGAAATCGCCATCGCAAAAGTTGGCCATGATACACCACACCACAAAGCAAATGACAAAATTGTCGCTTCTTTGCCTGATTGTTGTCAATATCGGTAAGAAACGAAAGTCGAGAGTCGAAAATCGAAAGTTGCTAATCGGGAGGAAAACCGTGAGTCGTGAGATAAATTGCTAGTCGCAATTTTTGTCGTGAGTCGTGAGAGAAAAACGAGAGTCGAGAGTCGAAAATTGAGAGTTGCCAATTACGTCTGTGTAAATCTGTGAGAGAAAAATCGAAAATCGTGAGTCGTGAGAGAAAATTGCTAAGGCAATTTTTTTTCGTGAGTCGTGAGAAAACGAGCATCGAAATTGGTATAAGTAACGTCTGTGTAAATCTGTGTAATCTGTGAGAGAAAAAAAACATAACGTTTATGAGAGATAATCCTTATTAAAATCTGAGAGAAATAATTTTTTTTAATTTTTAAAATAAAATACAATGAAAAAAATAATCGGAATTAGTCTTTTTGTAGCCACATTATTCATGTCGGCTTGTGGTGGACCATGTTGCACCGACGGAAAATGTACAGGTAAATGCGGCAATAAAACAACCCAAAGCGCTACACCAAGTACAGACGAAAAAACATATACCTACGATTGCCCCATGCACTGCGAAGGCGCAAAAGGCAACGAACCAGGCAAATGTCCAAAATGTAAAATGGATTTGAAAGCGATAGAAAAATAAAGAAGCTGTGCATATTTTCAATAAATACAAAAGTGCCATCAAGACAATCTTGATGGCACTTTTTTTTATTTCAAATTGATTTATTTTCTATCCGAAAATAGAACTTGGGACGACCTCTTTATCCTAAAATATTTTCTTAATTCATGTTTAGTAATCTACGCTAGCAAGTCCTCCCTTTGGGAGGATTTAGGTGGGCTTTTACACCTTAAAGTGCATCTCCACAGTACTACCGTTGTTCAAAAACTTCAAACGATGACTCAATTGGCGCATGATGAATACACCACGACCACCAATATTGGCTATGTTTTCTTTTAGCGTTGGATCTGGTACACGTTCAGTATCAAAACCACGACCTTGGTCGGTCACATGTACAGCAATGCCTTCGCGCTGACGCAACATACGAACCTCTACGATTTTGGAGCAATCACATTTGTTGCCGTGTACGATGGCGTTGTTGACAGCTTCTGTTACGCAAGTCATTATCTCAAAATGTTGATCGGGGGCTACGCGGTACTTTGTCGAAAGTTGTTCCACGTAATTCAATACCGTTGAAAGATTGTGCGGTGTAGAAGATATTCTTACCATTTATTTTTTATTTTTATCCAAACGTTTTGAAAAAAAAGTTTTTTTAGTGCTTTTTATAGCAAAAATTTAAATTTTGTAGCTGCATCATCGGGAAAACGATACAGAGCGTTTAGGATAAATTCAAGGGACTTTTCACAATAAATTTATAAATAAAAAATTTATAAAATATTAATAATCAATATTTTATAAATAAAAAGGTAGTTTTAAAGTAGTTAAGTTTTGCGTTAGTTTTCATCGCCTATCGGGAAACAGAATCCGAAAACTAACGCAAGTTAAGACATTCTTAGGACTTTTTCAAGTGCTTCACGTAATCTTGCACTAATTTTTTATAATAAGGCCTCAAATTTGGCGAAACTGTACGGTATGCTTCGAGCTCAGATTCACGTTTTTTGAGATAATCCTGCAACGTTGGCGGCGATTTTGGCTCAATTGCTCTCGCCTGATCAGCCTTGCGTTTGTTGTCATATTCGCGCTCACGTTCGGCACGTTCGGCTTCGAGCAATCGCGTGATGATTTCCTCTTGGCGCTTCATTGTTTCTTCTGTGAGGCGTTTATTGACCAATTCGGTTTCGGTCTTGTCCATCTGATTTATCGCTTCTTCGAGCTCTTTTGAGCCTTGTCCTTGCTGTTTCTTTTCGGTTTGCATCTGACGGAGTGCATTGCGCATAGCGGCTTGTTTGGCGGCCATTTTGGCGAACTCTTGCGAAGTGCCTTCTTTGCCTTGCTTCAAGCCTTCTTTCATCTTTTTCATGCCGTCGTTGATTTCCTTTTGCCCTTTACTCATCTGGTCGGCAGGTTTTTGCCCTTGCTTGCCTTTGGCTTTGCCAGGCTTGTTGCACTCTTGGTTGCCGTCCTGTTGTTCTCCCATTTGTTGCTGCATATCGCTCAAGGTTTCACTGAGCATGAGCGCCAAATCGTTCATGGCTTGCATGGATTTTCGTTGGTCGCCGCCAGCTTCAGGCACCTGTCTTTCTTCGAGTTCAGTGATACTTTTGCGCATAGATTGCTTTATTTTCGCAACTTTCTCCGTCACAAAACTCTCTATCTTCGACTGTCGCTTACTGAGCGCCACGAGGCTATCTTCCACGATTTTGAAGTTGTCTTTTATCTTATTTTGCTCTTGCACCGAACCAATATACGCTGGCGTATTGATTGGAATCGAAGGCAAACGATCTTGTAATTCTTCTTGTCCGAACGAAAGCGTGACGAGGTTTTCGAGAATCTGGCGCAATACGGCCATGTCTTCTTCGAGTTCTTCGGCTTGTGCTTTTTTCTTCTTCGATTTCATTTTATTGGCCGTTGATTTCATCTTCTTTGAAGCCTTTTTCTGCTTCTTCGAGGCTTTTTCGTCATCGCCATTGCTGATTTCTTTCTTCGAGTCGTCCATATCCGAATCGATGTCTTTCATTTCTTCGTCTATTTTATCGATGTCTTTTTTGCGCTGCAAGTCCTCGTTCATTTTTTCGAGTTCCTTTTGGTCTTCCTTGAATTTATCAAATTCCTTGTTCAGCTCGTCTTGTTTTTTCTCTAATTCTTCTTTACTTTTTTCTTTATTTTCGGTTTGTTTCGCCAAATCTTCTTGTTTTTTGGCCAATTCTTCTAGTTTATCTATCTGTTGTTGCTGTTTTTCTTCTACTTTTAATTGTTTAAATAACTCCGTCATACGATCCAACTCCATGTTGAGTTCTTCGTTGTTGAGTTGCATTTGCTCCATTTTATCGAGCGCTTCGTCTTTTTGCATATTTTGCATCATCTTCTCGATGTCCTCCATGAGTTTTTTCATCTCATCATTTTGTAGCTCGTTGAATAGCTTTTCGAGTTGCTCTTGCTTTTTCAGAATCTCTTGGTCTGGCTTCTGGAACTCGTTTTGCAATTGCTGATTTTTTTCAAAATTTTGCTTTGCTTGCTCCATTTGCTTCTCGATTTCTTTTTGTTTGTTCAACATATTTTCGAGTTGCTTTTTGTCTTGCCAATCCAATTCTTTCTTTTGCAACAGCTTTTCACGCATTTTTTGCAATTCCTCTTGGTTCTTTTTTGTATCTTTAAAAGCCTTTTCGAGTTCTTTCTGGATTTCCTCGTTTGTCTTATCTTTTTGCTGCTCTACTTGCTCCAATGTCGGCACATTATATGACATCAAGTTAGTACGCGACGATTTTGAACCATTTATAGCGTCATTGTCAAATATTTCAAAATAATACGTGAGTTCATCGCCAGGTTTCAATTCCAGTTTCGATATATCGAATGTATGCTGATATTGCACTTGTTTGCCTTCGGGTTTGCTGATTGGGTAACTCACAAGCTCACCTTGCGAGCCATCGCCATGCTTTATGCGAAAGTTGAAACCAAGACCACGAAGACCATAATCGTCGCCAGCATCGCCTGCAAAAAACAAGACTTTGGTGTTGGTGCTATCCACAAATTTTTCGACATTTATAGTCGGATATAAATCTGGGATAATCGTAATGGTGTAAGCCAAACTATCTGCATTTGGTAATAAAGCATTGGAAATGAAGACTTTATACGACTCGTCGGTCAAAGCCATTTTTTTATAAATAAAAGATTCAGCGCCGTCACGTTTGAGTTCAGCTTGGCTGCTGCCAAATTTAATCTTGATATTTTCTGTATTTTGAGTCTTGAAAAGCCAATTCAGATTCGTACCCAATGGCACA
>JAYUJV010000698.1:0-4328 GCA_043764975.1 Saprospirales bacterium | reverse complement strand
TTCGCTTACAACCGTTTGCCCTTTATCGTCATCATTTTCATAAACTTCATATTCAGAGTTATTGCTGTAATCATGATAATTATTATATGGGATAGGAGGATTACATAAATAGGCCTCAAAATCAGCCTTCTTTTTTGTTTCAATGATTTGCAACAACCTATCGTAATCTTTCGGTATAGCATTATCCACTAAAAAAATGTATGGTTGATTGGCCAAATAATAGCGAGTTGAGTTGAAATCCATACTTGTTTTGGCCATGAGCAAAAAGGACTCTGCCACGTCGCCTTTTTTGAGCAATTGAGTAGCCCAAAAACGCTGTAATTGTGCTTTTGTGGTCGCAAAATCAACCAATTTTTCTTGATTTTTTTCCAATACAAGATTTGTTTTCAAGATACTTTGTTTCAATGCCGCATTGAGTTGAGGCGCTTCGTAGCAAGCAATCATGCTCGACGTGATGGCCAACTGCACTTGCTGTCGTGCCGACAATTTGGACATCTTATTGAGTGCGAGCAAATAATTTTTGGCTGTCGCCAAATCCTTATTCAAAAAAGCCAAATGTGCTGCACCTAGGTTCAAAAAAACCTGCGCTTGCGCTTGTTTTCCACCAGTAATCACCGTTGATAAAAAGCTACGCACTTGCGCCAAATATGCCATATCGGCCTTGATTTTTTCATTTTTATGAGCAATCCAAAGCCTTTTTCCATCTTTTTCATAAGGTTTATCTTCATCTTGAAAATATCCTTCGCCACTTTGTTCTTCGGTCAATAACCAGTTTTCGAGCTTATTTATCTCGCGCGCTATCAGCATCGGTAAGTCTTTATACGTAGGATCTAAGGCATATATTTGTTGCAAATCTGGCAAATTGCGCCCAGGATAATGTAGTGCTTTCATGGTATATTGTACCGCTTTTTCATGTGGTGTTTTGGCAAGTTGCAAGGACAAACCAATCGAATCGCGCTCGAATGACCTTACAGAAATCGCCTGTCTATCTATACTTTCATCAAATGCTTTGGATAGCCAATAATTGCGTTCGGCAGTACTGGTTTTTGTTTTGGCATAATAATACATTGCCGAGCCATTTATCCAAGTCGCGCTTGGTTTTGCTTTCGCAAAATACGCTTCATACACGTTCGCGACGCGCGTTGGCGCAAAATAATTGCATAGGCGAAGGTACAAAAACGCATAGCGTTGCTTCAAAAATGGGTCTGTACATTCTTTTGCGCGGGTTTCTGCAAGCGTCAATAAAGGCGATTGGTCGGGTTTGGGCGTTTCCTTAGCTTCGTCTTCATATTCAGACCAAGCTGGCGCATTGGTTTGTACTTCTGCTTGTTTGGCAAACGTGAGGTAATCCATCAGTGGCTTATTTTGTTTTGCCAAAGCATAAAAACCATTGAGCGAAAGCGAATCTTTTTTATTGTCAAAAAACGCTTTTGGCTCTGTATCATATAACAATTTTTTAATGTCTTGCGCCGTCGCTTTTCCATTCAGATAAGCCGACCACTCGCTTACATTTGTATCATAAGTCACGTGTTTATAGATGTCCGTTTCGTTTATTTGATTTTCATCGTCATAACCTAATTTTTTAAAATACACGTCTGCACAATACGTAAAAGGCAACAACGCTTCCCGCTCCACAAGGTCTGGCTCAAACAACGAAAATCGCGAATAATCAGGCGGATTCCCATAGCCGCAACTATTGAGATAAGTGCGCGGAAAGCAGCAAAAAAAGATTGAAAGCACAATCGTGCCAAGGAGTAAGAGCTGTTTTTTCATTTCATTTGGGTTTGGATGTTTTAAAAAGTAGTATGGTTGTTCATTTTTTGTGGAAACACACAGTTTAATAAGTTTTTTTATTAGTCCAGAAGTATTAAGTATTTGAGTATCAAGTATTCAAGTCGAGATAAAAAACTAACAATCAAGCTCTTAGACATTGTATAAACTGCAATACTTAATACTTTTATACTTAATACCAATAGAATAATTAATTTAAAAACAGACATTTTGAATTTGCTCCACAAATTTTTTAAAGAACATATTGTATCTTCAATTAATATTACGCTACATTTTTCAAAATATTATATTTTTTAACAACTATATTTTTGAGAAACAAAAAAAGACCAATAACGCCTGTCATTGGTCTTTTCTAAAATCATTTTTAAACTTATTCTTCGATGATTTCGCTTGTATTGCTACTCGGTTCAATTTCATTTATTTCCGATAAGGAAATCCAAAAATTATTGATACCTAAGCCTTGTATAATCGTAAGTTGCTGCAAATTAAGGAGTTCCAACAAAGCCAAAAACGTAACGATGGCGTGAATTCTATTTTCACAATGCTCAAATATCGTTTTATAATCCGCTTTTTTTCCTTTTTTTAATGTACTAAAAATAAATTCTTGTTGGCCTTGAATCGTATAATTGTAGTCCATTATGGTATGCACTGTCGCCTTATTGTTGCTGTTTTCGAGTCGCTGCATCACGTGTTCAAACACGCGCAACAACTTAAACAACGTAAGACTCTCGATTTCTACATCAACGAGCGCTTTGGTCGCAATGTCTTTTAGTTCTCGGCTCGTGTTGCCTCTATAATTGCGCAAGGCTTGCGATTCTTCGAGTTCTCGTAGTTCCTCCAATACGCTTTTGTAGCGTTTGTACTCCATCAGTCTATCCACCAATTCTAAACGCGGATCTATCTCGTTGCCGTCTTCGTCTATCGCTTTGCGCGGCAGCAGTAGCTTGGCTTTTATCCGCATCAAGGTAGCCGCCACGAGTATAAACTCGCTCGCCAAATCGACATTCAGCGCTTGCATAGTTCGGATATAGTTCAAAAAATCGTCCGTGATGGTCGCAATAGGAATGTTGTTGATATCCAACTCATCGCGCTCGATGAAGAATAACAAGAGGTCGAAAGGGCCTTCAAATTGAGGCAATCGTATGTTGTATGTCTGCGCTTGATTCATAAGTTGGTAACTACGTATTGATTTTTAAATTGTAGTGTACTTTTCTAAAAATTGTTTGGTTTCAGTAATAATAAGCAATTAACAATAAGCAATTTTAATACAAAACAAGGAATTGCTGATTGTTTATTGCCTATTATAAGCAGTAATGAAAAATTTCTACTTATACATTTTCTACGACAAATGCCTAAGTTTCACTAAAAATTTTGTTAAAGAAATGCAAAAGTAGTGTTTTTTCTATTCATATTGAAAGCAAATTTCAGCATAGCTGCAATTTTAGCATTACCTTTACGTTTTTAGTTTCTAAAACAGTTTAAACATCAAAAAATATAAGTTATGAATCTTAAAAAATTAATTGCGAGCGTTTTATTTTCAATAGCATTTTTTATGGTTTCGGCGCAAGAGAATCCTATAACATGGACGTTCAAGACAGAAAAAATATCTGCGACCGAATACAACGTGGTGTGCAGCGCCGCGCTCGAAAAAGGTTGGGCGACTTACTCCCAATATCAAGAGTCAAACGATGGGCCAATCCCAACTTCGATTGTGTTTACAACTAAAAAAGGTGTAGAATTGATTGATAAAAACATCGAAACAGGCCATAAAAAAATTGTAGAGGACAAACTGTTTGGTATGAAAGTCGCAAAATTCACGGAAGAAGCAATTTTTACGCAACGCATAAAGATAGAAACTGGTACAAAAAACATAAAAGGTTACGTCACTTTTATGTGTTGCAACGATGAAATCTGCTTGCCACCACGCGACCTTAATTTCGATTTGCCGCTCTAATTTTTTTATAGTACATTCGGTATTAGTCAAGCTGATAGAAGATTGAAGTTGTAGGCACTACTCGTTTCAATAAGCAATATACAATAGGCAAATTTGCTTATTGTATATTGCTTATTATTGAATAATGAGCAAAGTTCTATCATTTTTACTTTATTCGATTAATGATTACGTATTTACTATTTTAAAAGATAAACACAACCAAAACAATGACCAAACACCAACTTACACTATATATATTATTGCTAATCAACACATTAGCGACAGCGCAAAAAGGAATCCAATTCGATGAATCTCCGATGGCTGATGTTTTGGCGAAAGCCAAAGCCGAAAAAAAAATGGTCTTCTTAGATGCCTACACGACTTGGTGCGGGCCTTGCAAGATGCTCGAGCGCAACACGTTTCCCGACACTACGCTCGGCGCATTCATGAATAAATATTTTGTGAGTACCAGCAAAGACATGGAGCGTGGCGAAGGCGTGGCGCTTGCGCGAAAATACAGCGTGGCAGTATATCCGACCCTGATTTTTTTGGATAGCGATGGCAACGTCGTTCACCGCGACGCAGGTTATTTAGATGCCAAAGC
>JAYUJV010000697.1:0-4328 GCA_043764975.1 Saprospirales bacterium | reverse complement strand
CCATTGTGATTAGGTTGCGAAACGTGATACGCCCGATACGTCCGAAACCATTAATTGCTACACGAATTTTATTCATTATTGTTATTGATTTTATAAATTATTGATTATCAATTATTTAAAAATAAAAATTATTATTATACTAATAAAAAACACTTAGTGTATTATTTACAATATGCAAAGATAAAGTAGTTTTGCGGAAAGTGCAAAACTTGAGGGTGTTTTTTTGATATTTTTAAAAATCTCTATTTTTTGCCATCATTTGTTTTGCCCTATCCAACTCTTCTTTTACAAATGGAAGAATAACTTTTGCTAAAAGATGCACATCTGTTGAAAATAATTGAGGTTGGTTGTTGCTAATTCCGAAATTTAACATCGAATTTTTTATGGCCGTTTCTAATTCTATTGGCATACTTCTATTGTCAAAACCGCCTTTAATACTCATATTAACAAATTCCTTAAACGATAAGTATTTATCTACTTCGCTAGGTATTGGACTGGTTTCAAAGAAGTGATAATAAAGCCAAATTTCAAAACTTGGATTACTTTGCACAAGGTACCAGGCTTTATACTTATCGTTTTTTGATGTACAAAAGTCTTTCAATTGCTCAATTTTGTTGCCTTCATTCCACCTATCCGTATCAATTACAAACCAAACTTCATCTTTAAAATCTTTACTCAATTCATATTGCGGATTTTCACTAAAAAACTTATTCTCAGCATGTTCTTTAAGTTTTAAAGGGTCAGATTTATGGTCTTCGTTTTTTATAGGAATAATATCAATATTTGAAGAAAATCCTATAAAGTACTCAAAATACTTAATTTCTTTAACTTCTCCTTCACAAAAAATATAAATTTTCTTTGCATCTTTTTGGGCTTTAACTTTTTCATAAACTTTGTTCCTGCTCAGATACTTCATACTTATGCCAGTTTAAGTCTTTTAAATTTGATAAAAATGGTATTCCTCCAAATCTACCATTCAAATATCCATTTTCGATGTTTGCAGTATTATGTATATTAAAATCACTTAATGAATACAACTTTGAAACACCATCTATGGCTTTTTGAGCCAGCCAAATTTCATCAGTCCGGAATATTTCTTGATCTAATAGACAAGATTCGTGTGTGGTAAATATCAATTGACCTTTTGCAGATTCATCTAATGAAAATTTAGAGATAATTTCTTTTATGGTTATTGGGTGAATACTTCGTTCTATTTCATCAATTATATATACTTTCTCTTTCTGAACGATATCGTATAAGGCAGGAATATAATCAAACAATCTTTTAGTTCCATCAGAAAGCATTGATAAAGGAAAATCAACTTCTTTACCTTTGTCATTAAGATGTGTAGCAACTATCCTTTTGACATATACCTCTCCATTTATGGCAGAAAATTCTTCTCCATTTTCTTTATTGGATAATACTGCAATGATATTATCCTCATTTTTTACTTGTGACAAAAGTTCTTTAACCTCAGTACCATATTCTTTTTCTAGCTTTTCGATATGCTCTTTTTCAATGTTAAGTTTATTTACCCCTGTTTTCAACTTGGGGATAAAATAATTTGCAAAATCTTTTAGCTTAGTATCTGTGTCTAATACATGGGCTATTGCATCAGGCTTTGTATCGGGTCTTATTACAACCAACGTTGAAAAAAACCAATCGAATACAACTTTAGAATCTGTAAATTCATCTGCATATTTGCTAGATAAAAACGAAATCAAAAGTTCATTTTTTTGTAGTAATTTTTCTGCTAAAATTTCAACAAAAAGTTTATTTTTAGGAGTCTTAGTGTAGCCATTGTAAAAACGAATAACTTGTTCATTTTCATCATTGCTTCTTTCAAAGATTAAAATATCTTTTTCTCTTTTGCTTTCTGCTAAATATTCATTTAAAATTACACCTTTATCAAAAGTCAAACTGTAATAATACACTTTTGTTTTCGCATAAAATTCTATCCCAAATGAAATTGGAATATTAGCATTTTCTTCACTGAGCCTAAATTTTAACTCATCTACTTTTTCAACTATTTTACCACTTTCTATACTATTTTTTAGAATCGAAATACATTTTATCAAATTGGATTTACCAGAACCATTTGCACCATAAATTGCGCTTAGACGCAAAAAATCAATACCGCTATGACTTACCTTGTGGTGTGACAAACGATGAGTTTTGTTAGGCAACAGATTAAACTCTGTTTCGTCTTTAAACGAATAAATATTCTTAGCAATAAATTTTATCAACATCTTTTTACCGTTAAATTTTAACGCAAAAATACGTTATTTTTCCATTATTATCAAACATAATTTATATTTTCACAATTTAATGTGACTTTTAAACGGAATTTTATATTTTCCATCCTAAACACACTTCAAGAAATCATCACATCGGTCACATAATCTTCTTCGAGGTGTAAGTTGATGAGGTCTTTTATCTGCTCGCGCCCATACAAGAGTTCTTGCTTGAGTGACGAGCTACTGATTTTGATGTACAATATTCGATTGTTCAAGACAATACTGACGGTGTATTTAAAAATCATTTCGCCCATTTTATCTTTCCAAATTTGCTGTACTTTGGCTTGAAAAAGCTTTGATTTCCACTTTTCGTCTTTGAAAAGTAGTTTTAGTACATCGCCAAGTGGCAAGTCGTTGTGGCGTTTCATGGTATTTTATTTAAAAAAATGTCTTACAACATCCATTCCGTTGGCATACAACAACAATGAAAGCAACAATATAAAACCGATGGTTGTTGATTTTTCGAGGAACTTATCGCTTGGTTTGCGACCAGTGATGACCTCAAACAACAAGAACACCACATGTCCACCATCGAGGGCAGGAATTGGCAATAAATTCATGAAAGCCAAAATCATAGATAAAGTTGCAGTCATAAACCAAAAGCGCTCCCAAATCCAAGTGTTGCCAAAAGTATCTGCGATACTTGCGAAACCGCCTACGCTTTGAGAGGCTTTGATTTCGCCACGAAACATTTTTCCGAATCCTTTGAGTTGATTGCCGATAACGCCAACCGCTTGACCTGGGCCTTTTGCGAACGCTTCGGTAATTGAATATGTTTTACGCGCCAATTCTATACCTGAGCCGAAAAGTGGTTGTACACCGATCTTGCCATTTGCATCTGTTTTCACTTGTAATTTGATAGTGTCTTGTCCGCGAAGTACTTTTAGCGTTACGTCTTTATCCGAAAAGGCACTTATTTTTTGGGTAAAATCCGAAAAGAAAGGCGTCGCTTCGTCATTGATACCCAATATTTTATCTTTTTCTTTTACGCCGCCGTTGGCTGCACCTTTGCCGTCAGAAACTTTCGCTACCTCGAACTCGAAGCGCGGCATGAACAACGATTTTTCACGATTTTCGTAAGCCATCAATTTTTCGACTACATCTTGTTTGATGTCGATTTTGGTTTCTACACCAGCTCTATCTACCACAATATCGCGTGCGCTATTGAGTATAATATCAAATTTTAAGGCTTGATCGCTGAGGATTTCAAAAGGTTTTCCACCAACACTTTTGATTTTATCGCCATTTTGTAAGCCTATCTCTTTACCGAACTCTTCGACTGTGATACCAAATTTTGCATTTTTGGTCGGAATATACTCTTCGCCATAAGCGTAAAAAATCATTGAAAAGATAAAAATACCTAGCAAAAAATTGACCGTGACACCACCGAGCATGATGATGAGGCGTTGCCAAGCTGGTTTTGAGCGAAACTCCCAAGGTTGTGCAGGTTGTTTCATGGCTTCCATGTCCAGACTCTCGTCCACCATACCTGATATTTTGACGTAGCCGCCCAATGGCAACCAACCCACACCATATTCTGTATCGCCGATTTTCTTTTTGAACAATGAAAAATATGGATCGAAAAATAAATAAAATTTTTCAACGCGCGTCTTGAACCAACGCGCTGGCAAAAAGTGACCTAATTCGTGCAATACAACCAATATAGAAAGGCTTAATATGAGTTGTCCAATTTTGATAAGTAATCCCATGAGATATAAAAATATTTTTTTGTTAAGTTAAAAATACTGCTCAACATCGTTGAAAACGATATATTTGCAGTCATCAAAAACGTGTACATACATAATATAGTATGACGGAAAAAGTTTAAAGTATTCTAAAAAATATTTAAAAACACTTTTTCGATTACAATACCTTGATTTTCAATTATTTATAATCAAAATATCGTATTGTACTTTTCCTGTAAAACTTTGATACACACTGTTTTAAAAAACATTTTGCAAAAGTAAAAAAATATATGCAGCTTTTTTATTTTAAATCATCAGAAAACAATTTTGTCTTTTTTGATGAAGA
>JAYUJV010000696.1:0-4331 GCA_043764975.1 Saprospirales bacterium | reverse complement strand
CTCCTCTTTTGTGCAGGACTTTTTTTTGCCTAATAGTGAGCATTTAAAATATAGATTTTTGTTTGAAATAAAAACGCCATTCAGAACAATTGATGTTCTGAATGGCGTTTGATTTATGGATAACGATTTTCCTCTATCAAAACTTGTCTTAAAATAATTCTATCGATATTATTCAGGTTCAAAACTTTTATTGTTGCTTCTCCAATCTTTGATTTTGCAATAAATGCACCTTCATTTATTGCAAAATGCAAATGCCACTTATCTTTTCTCGGATTAAATAAACGAATAAGTCTATGACTATCAGGTAGATACGTACCTAAATCAGAACCTTTATGCTGATTACAAACTGAACAACAATAAGCTAAATTATTATTTTCTGAATTACCTCCATGTTTTTGACTTATGATATGATCTATATGAAACCGCCAAAACATATCATCTTCATGCACAAGACAATACTCGCAACGGTTGAGGGCGCGTTGTGCTACAAAAGTTCTTAGTTGTTCAGAAAGGTACATCGCAGATTATAAAGCTAAGCTTAGGCGTTTTCTGGCACTTGCTTTAGCAAGTGAAATCAAATGCTCCAAAGTTAAATATCGCTCCAATTCTTGCTTTTCTTTATCATCTAAACTACCTTCTCTATTTTTTAGCAATAAATCTTCTACACGCTGTTGTACAGCAATAGATGGTTTTAAAGCAATCAGTTTTGAAGGATTTAGTTCAGCAATAAAATCTGCAATTTCATCAAATGCTAATAATGATGTTGTCATTTTACTTAATTTTATTACAAAGTTACAATTTTTTTTGCAAAATTGAAAATTGAAATTAAAATTTTTTAATACCTCAAAATCAAATCTCAGCGTTTAAAACTTATCTTATCACTTTCATTTAGCTGTATAGTAACAAATTTTATTTGAGTGTCATCATTTTCGTTTAACAAAATTGTAAAATAAAAATTTTCATTTGGACAAAAATTATAGTTAATACTAACTTTATCACCTTCAATGTAGTAATCTAAATATTTAGCGCAAACAATACTAATTTCGCTTTTACTTTTCCTAAAATCAACATTTAGTGTATCTTGGATTACATAATATTTTTTAATATTTAAATAATTGTCATTTAGATTAATAGTTCTTCTAAAATTTTGAATATTGACTGTGTCTTTTGAGTTATTTATCAATGAAAAACTAATTTTACTACTATTTTGCTCAGTAGTTTGAACTAAAAATTGATGATTATTTTGTGAAAAAAGGGCAAAGTTTAGAATACACAAAATGAAAGATACAGTTATCTTTTTTAGTATTAGGTTTTGACGGCTCATACATTTAGGTTTTATAATTGAAACAAAAATGCCAATCAGAATCAAAAAATTCTGAATGGCGTTTGATTTTATCTAAATATTAAATGGATTTATATAATCTAATTTTGGAATCCCATCGAAATTTTTATCATTTCTTGTTACGAGCGTAAAATACTAAGTCCCAAATGAAATGCTTTCATTTGGGACTTATTATTTCATTGTTCAACTCAAATTTTCCAAAAATTCATTAATACAAAACCGATTAAGGATAAAACTATAAAAAAACACATTATAAAAATGCAAATACCAATTATTTTTAATTTCATGGCAATGTACTTGTAATCTTTGTCTTCAAAATTATCTGATTTTATAAAATTTTTTATTTTTTTAGGATTCACTAAAATCAAACCCAACTGAATCAATATAAAGCCTAAAATAATATATGATAAAAATCCAAATATAATAAAATCCATAAAAATAAAATTATTATTTTTTAAATTATTGCTTTGTAACAGGAAACACCAATCCTCTACTTTATTTTCTCCTCTTTGGCAGGGTCGCCGTTCGGATATTCGTAGTTTGTTTTTCCGTTTTTACCAAATATCGAAAGGTTTACATATCGACGTGGATGTAGTCTCAAATCTTGCAAAATCAAGTCCAATTCTTTTGAGGTATTGGTTAAGTTTTTGGCCAATTTATCGTCTTTGAGCAACATGCCCATCGAGCCTTCGCCTCTATTTACACCTGCTATGATAAATTTCATCTGCGCAATCGCAGTATCAGTTTGCAACAACGTTTTTTGTAACGAAGCCACCGCACCTTTCGTAGAGTTTACCGTGCCGTCCAAATCCGTTTTGCTTAATTTGCCCGAAAAAGTCTGTACACTCGTCATGATGTCGTTTATCTTATTGTTGTTTTGTTCGAGGTTACGCGTTGTCGCTTCGAGGTGCGACATAGTTGCACCAAGCGTGCCGCGTTGTGCCTCAATCATCTTTGCCAACGAGGTGGTTACATTTCGTAAGTTATTGACAGTCAAGGCAATATCTTTGAATGTTTTGCCAATTTCGTTTTTCCCACTTGGGTCACTGATGGCTGCATTGATGCTGTCAGTCACACTGCCAACACCATTTTTTAGCTTATCCATGTATATATCGAGTTCATTTGGATCGAGCATAGAACCAAGCATACTCAGGTTTTTGCCAACTAAATATTCTCCATTTTCAAGACAATTGCCTGTCGAACAAGGTTTATCGAATTTCAATTCTATGGCTTTTCCGCCCGTCAAACCAGTTGGAAAAAGATAAGCGACAGCATCTTTTGGAATCGGTAATTCACGTTTGAGCGTAAGGCCAACGATCATCAATTTCACATCAGTTGGGTGTAAAGTGATGCTTGATACCACACCAATCTCAGCGCCATTCAGCAATACTGGCGAGCTTTCTGTCAATAGATTTACGTTTTTGTAAGTTACAAAAACAATTTTATCGCGGCTCAACAAATTTCGACCTTTCAAGAAAAAATAACCCCAAATGGCTAAAATCAAGGTAATGGCGGCTAATAAACCTACTTTTACTTCGTTTCTCATGTATATATTTTGTTTTTTGTGTATTTTTATTTTATTAAAAAAAGCAAAGATAAATGAATTTGAAACATCTAAACCATTTTCAATTTGATTTTAATTATTTTGAACAATTAAAAAAGTTTGGTTCTTTTAAAATTTTTATGGAGGAAATTCAAAATATCTGTTTTTAGGTCAATTATTCTATAGTATTAAGTATGCAAGTATTAAATATTGCAGTTTTTACAATACCTAAACAATTCATTATTAAGTTATTATCTCGACTTGAATACTTAATACTCCAATACTTAATACTTTTGACGAATACAAAAACTTACTAAACTATGTATCTGCACAAAAAATTTAAAAGAACCAAAAAGTTTTTACTCAAATAAACTCATCGTGCCGCCTTTCTGAACTGGCACTGGGATTCCGAGATGTCGATATGTTTTTTCGGTCACTTCGCGTCCGCGAGGCGTGCGCATCAAGTAACCTTCCATGATTAAAAATGGTTCGTGCACTTCTTCAATCGTTCCCGATTCTTCGCCGACAGCCGTTGCGATGGTCGTCAAACCAACAGGTCCGCCCTTGAATTTTTCGATGATGGTCGATAAGATTCTGTTGTCCATTTCGTCCAATCCGCTGTTATCGACATTGAGTGCCGTGAGTCCAAATTCAGCGATGGCTTGGTCTATGCTTCCGTTGCCTTTTATCTGGGCGAAGTCGCGAATACGTCTCAAAAGTGCATTGGCGATACGAGGTGTTCCGCGCGATCGGCGAGCGATTTCGTGCGCACCAGCATCATCAATTGGCACTTTAAGTATTGAGGCTGAACGTTTTATGATGTTTTCGAGTGTCGCCACATCGTAATAATCCAAGAGACAATTGATACCGAATCGTGCGCGCATCGGCGCAGTGAGCAAACCCATACGAGTGGTCGCACCCACGAGCGTGAACGGACTCAAAGTCAGTTGAATACTACGTGCGTTGGGGCCGCTATCTATCATAATATCAATGCGATAATCCTCCATTGCAGAGTATAAATATTCTTCTACAACGGTATTGAGTCGGTGAATTTCGTCGATGAACAACACATCGCCTTCTTCGAGACTGGTCAAAATACCTGCCAAATCGCCTGCTTTTTCGAGTACTGGCCCCGAAGTCATCTTCAAATTAGAGTCTAATTCGTTCGAGATAATATGCGATAAAGTGGTTTTACCTAATCCTGGAGGTCCATGCAACAACACATGATCCAAGGCTTCGCCACGTTGACGAGCTGCTTGGATAAATATCTTTAAATTTTCGACTATTTTAGGTTGTCCAGCAAAATCCTCTAAGGCTTTTGGGCGCAGCGCTTTCTCTACTTCGCCGTTTTGACTGTCTTTATTGGGATCTAAATTTGGATTCATATTTGAATTGATGTGTATTTAGTATTTTAGCTGACTGATAATTACGAAAAAAAGCAAAATT
>JAYUJV010000695.1:0-1616 GCA_043764975.1 Saprospirales bacterium | reverse complement strand
CACCTTCTTGTCGGCGACAATACAAATCCCTTGCATTCGAGATGGCCATTTGCGCATCTGCGGCGTGTAAACTACCAACGTGCTTATGATTGAGTCCCGCCATGCTGCGGATAAATACTTCCCAAAGTGGCCACTGATTTTGCATTATTTTATTATTTAATAAATTGATAATCAATATTTTATAAACTACATCACAACCAAATTTCTTCTTTTTTCGGCGAAAGCCGTTGCTGCTTCTCGAACCCAAGCGCCTTCTTCGTGTGCTTTTTTAGCTTGCGCGAGGCGTTGTTGATTACAAGGGCCATTGCCTTTTACGACCTCAAAAAACTCAGTCCAATCTATCTCGCCGAACTCGTAATGTTGCGTGGTTTCGTTCCATTTCAGGTCTTTGTCAGGAATAGTTAAACCTAAAAACGTTGCTTGCGGAACGGTAACATCTACGAATTTTTGACGTAAGTCATCATTTGAGTGGCGTTTGATTTTCCAATCCATGCTTTGTTTTGAGTTCGGCGAAGCATCGTCGTTCGGGCCGAACATCATCAACGCAGGCCACCACCAACGATTGAGGGCATCTTGCACCATCGCTTTTTGTTCGGGCGCGCCTTGTGCGAGGGTCATCACAATCTCAAAACCTTGACGTTGATGAAAACTTTCTTCTTTACAAACACGCACCATAGCACGCGCGTAAGGCCCATACGAACAACGGCAAAGCGGCACTTGATTCATAATGGCCGCACCATCCACCAACCAACCGATGATGCCCATATCCGCCCAACTATTGGTCGGATAATTAAAAATACTCGAATATTTGGCTTTGCCCGATAGCAAATCTGCCTTCATCTGGTCGCGACTCATGCCGAGGGTTTCAGCAGCACTATATAGGTACATACCGTGGCCAGCTTCGTCTTGCACCTTTGCGAGCAACGCAATTTTACGACGCAACGATGGCGCACGAGTGATCCAATTCCCTTCTGGTTGCATACCGATGATCTCGGAATGTGCGTGCTGCGAAATCTGGCGAATCAAGGTTTTGCGATACGCATCTGGCATCCAATCCTTGGCTTCAATCTTGATTTCAGCATTTATTTTTTCTAAAAATTTATCTTCCATTTTATTTAGTTTAAAATAAAAATAATGTATAAATTGTTAATAATGAATAGTATATGATTTTAAAAGTTTTTCTCTCACAGATTACACAGATTTATACAGACTCGATTCAGCAACTTGCGATTTAAAAGATTTCTCACAGATTACACAGATTTACACAGACGTTACTTAGCAATTTTCGATTATTCACGTTTAGCAACTTTCGACTTTCGATTTATAAAGGTTTTTTCTCACAGATTACACAGATTAACACAGACGTTACTTAGCAACTTTCGATTATTCACGTTTAGCAACTTTCGATTTTCGTCTCTCGACTCTCGATTTTTGTACGCATCACAATTAGCTTTCACGATTAGCAACTTTCGATTTTCGTCTCTCGACTCTCGATTTTTGTACGCATCACAATTAGCTTTCACGATTAGTAACTTTCGATTTTCGTCTTTCGACTCTCGTCCCCCCTACACCAAATCAAAATTTACAAAAATCTCCTCGCTGATGGCGCGCGCTTG
>JAYUJV010000694.1:0-1618 GCA_043764975.1 Saprospirales bacterium | reverse complement strand
AAATCAGCAAAACGATAAACCAAACGAGGATTGTCTTATTTTTAAACACGTGCGAAACTTATTTTTTTTAATAAAATGCAAAAATAGAGAATTAAAACGAAAATAAAACGTAATTATTCAAACGTTGTTTGAACGAATGTAATATAAATGCTGTTAAAAAGTAGAAAATTTATTTAAAATGCACTTATCTTGCAGCATAAGAAAGAAATTAATGCAAAACAGTACAGAACTTTTTTTGACAGACAATGATCCAACGGCGGTTTCGCGCAAAAAAGATCACATCGTGTTGGCGTTTCAATCGCAGGTGCAAGGCATTGATCCTCGCTTTTATTATGAGCCACTGCTCGCGGCGCATCCAGACGAAAATACGTTAAAGCCTTTTCCTTTTTTAGGCAAAACGCAGCGTGTGCCAATGTGGGTTTCGAGCATGACTGGCGGCACAGCTATGGCTGGTATCATCAATCAGAATTTGGCACGTGCGTGTGGTGAGTTCGGTATCGGTATGGGTCTTGGATCTTGTCGAGGTTTGTTATACAGTGATGAGCATTTACGGGACTTCGACGTGCGTCATTTACTCGGCGACGATGCGCCATTATTTGCCAATCTCGGCATTGCTCAATTAGAGCAACTCATTGATAATCAAGAAATTGACTTAATAAAAAGACTTGTGTCGAAGCTAAAAGCAGATGGTTTGATTATCCACATCAATCCCATGCAAGAGTGGTTGCAGCCCGAAGGTGATCGCTTTCGTCGTTCGCCATTGGCAACCATCGAGACGCTCATCGAGCAGCTTGATATACCTTTGATTGTGAAAGAAGTCGGTCAAGGTTTTGGTCGCGAAAGCCTTCGTACATTGTTACAATTGCCCATAAAAGCCTTGGATTTTGCAGCAGCAGGTGGCACTAATTTTGCCAAATTAGAGCTCTTGCGCTCCGACGATATGAAGCAAGAAATTTATACCGAACTCGCTCACGTAGGCCACACAGCCGATGATATGGTAACGATGTGCAACGAACTCATCGTTGAACTTGGCGATAAAGTACGTTGCGAGCAAGTCATTATTTCTGGCGGCGTAAAATCATTTTTAGATGGTTATTATTTGACTCAAAAACTGAACATGAAATCGGTGTACGGACAAGCCTCTAGTTTTCTGAAATACGCACAAGGCGATTACGAAACCTTACAACAATACATAAAAGCACAAATAGAAGGCTTGGCACTTGCCAATGCTTTTCTGAAAGTAAGATAATTTTAAACAAAAAAAACTAACTTTTGAAACATCTTATCACTGTCCTAAAATTTATTTTCTTTTTAGGAATTGGATCTACGATATTATACTTCGTTTTTCGTCAGCAAGACACCGCTTATCAGGCGCAATGCGCTTTGGATGGCGTGGCTTCGGCAGATTGTAGTTTGCTCAAAAAAATAGGCAACGACTTTAGTCACATCAATTATTTTTGGATTATGATAGTCTTACTTTGCTATTTTCTGAGTAATATCAGTCGCACTATGCGTTGGCTGATGCTCATTCGACCGATGGGTTACGATGCAGGTTTTTGGAATGCGCTTTTGGCTATTAATATTGGTTATTTTGCAAACCTTGGTTTACCTCGTATGG
>JAYUJV010000693.1:0-1623 GCA_043764975.1 Saprospirales bacterium | reverse complement strand
GCGATTCGTCGTGGCAAGTACCAAATATCAAGTCAGCATCGCCAGCTTCTTCTTGTATGAAACCAGTTATTTCAAACAATTCGTCCATGGTTACTTCTTGATTGCCAGACGTGACGTTCAATAATATTTTTTGTGCACCTCTGATGTTGCTTTCTTCCAACAACGGACTGTTCAAGGCTTCGTCGGCAGCACGTATGGCTCTGTCTTCGCCTTCGGCGGTTGCAGTACCCATTACGGCTACGCCCGAATTACGCATCACAAAATCCACGTCCGCAAAATCCACGTTCACCAAACCTGGTACCGTGATGATTTCGGCAATTGATTTTGCAGCCGTCGTCAATACATCATCTGCATTGCCGAATGCTTTGGATAGCGTCAAACTACCATATATTTCTCTCAATTTATTATTAGAAATAATAATGAGTGTATCAACATTGTTGCGCAATTCTTCGAGGCCTTCCATGCCTTGCATATTGCGTTTTTTACCTTCAAACACAAATGGTAACGTCACGATACCAACCGTCAAGATGCCCATTTCGCGCGCTAATTTAGCTACGATTGGTGCAGCACCAGTACCTGTACCGCCGCCCATACCAGCCGTCACGAAAAGCATTTTCGTACCAGCATCTAAATAAGTACGCAAATCTTCGATGCTCTCCAAGCAAGCCTGTTTGCCTACTTGCGGAATCGAACCCGCGCCTCTACCTTCGGTCAAGAGTGGTCCAAGTTGTATTTTTGTAGGCACAGCACTCATATCGAGCGCTTGATTGTCTGTATTACATATCGCAAAATCAACGCCAACAATGCCCTCTTTGAACATGTGATTTACGGCATTGCTACCTCCACCACCAACGCCAATGACCTTGATGATAGACTTGTTATTTTTTGGTATATCGAAAATCATATCTTAACGATTTTAATTTTCTAAATTCATTATTTTAAATTATAAAAAATTACTTATTTAAATAAATAAATTTTATAAACACTTAATAATGAATAAAATAGAATGTGAATAATTAGTTTTCTCGTTTTGCTGCTCGTAAATAATTACTTAAATTCAGCATCTGGTTCTGCCTCGAACCATTCTTTTGTTTTCTTGAAAATGCCTTCAAACCAAGAACCTTTCGTGTCTGATTCATCCTCCTCCAAGGTGTCAAACTCGTTGTCTATACTCGGTTTTTTATTAGAAACTTCTTCAAAAAGCGGCTTTGATTGTACAGGCATTTCTTTATAAACAGTCGTTTCGGCTGCTTTGATTAATAAACCAATAGCTGTACTAAATATTGGACTCGCCACGTGTTCAGCGTATCCATGTGCAAGGTGTTCGATTGGTACACCTATACGTGTGTTCATGCCAGTATGAAATTCGGCTAATTTATCGATGTCGCGTAGCAACGAGCCGCCACCTGTCAAGACGATACCGCCCACAAGTTTGCGTTCAAAACCACTGTTACGAATTTCCCAAAGGATATAATCCATGATTTCTTCTACTCGCGCTTGGATAATCATGGCCAAATTTTTCTCGGATATTTCTTTCGGTTCGCGACCTTTGAGGCCAGGAATCGTGATGATTCGGTTGTTATACACTTCTTCCGAAAGTGCTGCGCCGAACTTCACTTTTAG
>JAYUJV010000692.1:0-1624 GCA_043764975.1 Saprospirales bacterium | reverse complement strand
TTTAAAAACCCAATAGACCGAGAAAATGCTCGCCGAATGGAAGTCAATCATAAAATACTGCGCAACTCAACCGACCAAGATGGTCGTCCACTTCACATCATTCGTATGCCGATGCCGAAGCTCGTTTATGCGACCATGAAGCCTGGCGATGGCGTATATGACATTATATCTGAGATACAATATGAAGACAAAACGAAGTTTCCGAAAGAAAAAACAGTGAACGTTATCGCAGCAGCAAGTTATCTTAACTTTCTGATTGTCAATGATTTAGTGATTGCTCAAAAGTATTGGAAAGAAGGTATGGACTCAAAGATAAAAGCAAATGACGATGCGGCAGTTGCGGTATTGCAAAAAGTTTTTCCGAATAAAAAAATTATGACCATAGATGCTATGCCAGTCAATCTCGGTGGCGGCGGCGTGCATTGTATCACGATGAATCAGCCGAAAATGAAATAATTTTCTTTGAATTAAAAAAATTAAAGGAAATGATTTTTTGAATTAAAGAAATTAAGAAAATGAAAATAATGAAGGAAATAATTGTTTAGTGCTGTGTTATTTTCAAACGTGACATTATTCGTTAAATCAAACAAAAAATAAAAAGCATTTTTTCAAAACATAGCCTTACTTTTGCAGAAAAATTGAAATATTAGATATGAAAAAAGCAATATTAGTTATCTTAGACGGTTGGGGACTTGGCAAAGTGCCGAGTTCTGATGCTTTGGCACAAGCCAATACACCTTACTTTGATTCATTAATAAAAAATTATCCCAATAGTACGTTGATTACGTTTGGTGAAGATGTCGGTTTACCCGAAGGGCAGATGGGAAATTCGGAAGTTGGGCATTTGAATATCGGTGCTGGTCGAGTGGTTTATCAAGAGTTGGCGCGTATCAATAAAGCCGTGAGAGAGCAAACTTTGGGTCAAAATCAAGTGCTAATCGATGCGCTGCAATATGCAAAAGACAATCAGAAAGCAGTACATCTGATGGGCTTGGTTTCTGATGGTGGCGTACATTCACACATCAATCATTTGTTGGCATTGTGCGACATCACACAAGCGCATGGCCTCAAAGATGTGTTCATACACGCGTTCATGGACGGACGCGATTGTGATCCTAAAAGTGGTCATAAATTTTTGCATCAAGTGTTGGAACACACTCATAATCAAGATGTTAGATTGGCTTCTGTCATTGGTAGATACTATGCTATGGATCGCGATAAACGTTGGGAACGCGTAAAATTGGCTTATGATTTGATGGTCAATGCTAAAGGCGATTTGGTTAAAGATGTCCTTTCGGAAATAGAAAATAATTACCAAAACAATGTAACTGACGAGTTTTTGAAACCTATGGTTTGTGCCAACGAAAATGGAGTAACAACGGCGACAATTAAAGAAGGCGATGTGGTCATTTCTTTTAATTTCAGAACAGATCGCCCGCGAGAGATAACAGAAGTATTGACGCAAGTTGATATGCCAGATTTTGAGATGAAAAAATTGAATTTGCGCTACGTAACCATGACTCGATATGACGATAAATATCAAAACGTAGATGTGATTTATACAAAAGATGACCTCAAAAACACGATGGGCGAAGTGGTAAGTAACGCAGGTTTGACGCAAGTC
>JAYUJV010000691.1:0-4364 GCA_043764975.1 Saprospirales bacterium | reverse complement strand
TTTTACTCGTCTTTTGAGCCAATACTGCGTTACAAAAAACGGTATGTAGCCCTGCTACACCCCCTTTTTTGTGCCTTGTCTTGACTCAAAATACTTCCTAAAATTTAGGTATCTTATTTTTTGTATCAACCCTTACGATTCGCAAATCAACGATTATGCTTTGTATCATTTTCACAACTACGAAGATGATTGCTGGCATGGCACACGATACGAAACCAAAACTTTTCCCCCTGTTGTCTGGTCCTCGATACGAAGTGGCGCATGAAGGTCAGTTATTGACGACACTTCAAGCTCACTTTCAAGACGTGTTGTTAAGCTATGTCAATATACAACAACAAGATATTTGGGCTGGTGCTACTGTTGCGCCTGTACCTCAACTGTCTGTGGTTGCACCTTCCGATATGAGTGAAAAAATGAGCGATGAATTGCAATTACTTTCCGCTTGGCTTTTTGAGCAAACCAATATAGTTCAATTTTGTGGTATTTTAGATTTTTATAAAATTTTTAGAACAGGTTACTTTAGTGTTCAACCGAGCAATGCACAATTGGTTTTGGTCGATTCTATTCTTGAGCCATCAACGGTATATTTTGCAAATGAGTCTTTATCGAGGTTGAATTTTATTGAAAAAATTGAAACACTCAGTTATGATGCTGGGATTTTGGAATTACATAAACATCTAGTAACAAGCCTTTCGCAAGAATCAGTTATTTTTGACGAATCACTTCAAAATCAATTATTTTCAAAATTATTAGAATTTGACCCGACACAAAATGAACTTATTTTAGAAAAAAAACAACATAATTTTAATGCAAAATACACCTATTTTTTATCAAAATATAAGTACTACAACTACCTAAATTTCGGACGAGGACACTTACGCAATACGCTGAAAGACAGTAAGTTAGACCTTTCAAAAGAAACAGTATATTTGTTTTGTGGCGATTTTTTTAAGAACGAAATTTTTGATGATTTTTGTCAAAATGTTTTATGTATAGAAAAAAAACATATCAAAATATTTAATAATTTAAAAATATTTACATATCTTTGCAAAGGCTTAGGAATTATCTACAAATCGTCTCAACAAACGAAAATAGAAACTACTTTTCTTAGCCGCCAGACAATAGTAGAGCGCATACAAAATGAATGTACAGAGAAAAAGAAATTTAAGAAGTATGCTGAAAAATTTGTACCACTTGGCCTAATTATAGGTATGCCTGAGTCTTATACATTGGCGATTTTAAGATCGCAATTGTATGGATCGCAAGGTTTAATTAAAGTCGGACGAATCGTAAATTCTACTCGTGTCAGTTTTCAACCGTCAATCCATGAGCAAGTTTTTTCTAGTAATGTAGTCGAGAAAATACAACAAAAAGAAGCAATTGTTCCTCAAGAAACACATTTTATAAATGATGATTCTGAGCCAAAACAAGCAATTTTTATTGAATTACAGGACGACAATTTAGTAGAAAATTCACTTGAAAAAGCAACTAAAACTTATCATTTCGGCAACGAAGATGAAGCAACAACTATTGCCAAAACTTTAGAAGAAGCTGATTTACTTCGTTCAAATTTGAGTTGGTTTTTTCGTGTAGAAAAATACTATCAACTCAAAAGTTGTGTTTGTTTCAAAGGTAAAACAAAGGATAACGAAGAAGAACGTGTCTTTTATTTTTTACCAACTGAATCAACTCTTAATGATAAAAAGAAATTTGATGAATTTTTAGATCGCAACCATTTATATTATGGCAACGACATCAGTGAAGTTTTTCAAACAGCAATTGGAACTTATTATAGCCGACCATTTTACGATGGTTTACCCCTAAATAAGTACATACAAAAAATAGAATTAAATAAAAAAGTATTCTTTAATGAACTCAGTAGCAGTGAGTTAGAGTTGCTTTTAGAAATATGGCGCCAAGTTAATGATTTGCCTTTCACAATCAATAACGTCACCGCAAAGCATTTTTTAGTTAGAAGTACTCGCACCATCACACTCAAAAAAAAGGTCAATGTCATTTTGATAAACCTCGATTTGGGCGAAGAAAACACTCACGATATGTACGAAAACGTACATGAGTTGTTGCGAAGTTTGCTTTCTAAACCCTTATATAACTTTTTTGAAACAAATTTTAAACAGTAACCCATGAGACGTCAAATGTACCCAACAAAGTCAAACAACGTGAATACTCAAAAATTGGATAATCACGTAAAACAAGTAAAAAAAGTTGAGGCTCAATCATTTAAAGGTCTGATTGTCAATGTATTGGTTGTTATGTTTTGTATTTTTGGTTTGGTTTTTTTATATAACAATATAAATAAACAAAATGAAACGGCACAAAACGGTACAAATAGAAACTATCAATCGAGTCCTCTAAATTCGCCGATGAAAACTTCTGTTAAATCGACTTCAAAAAATAATTAATTTTATTTTGATGAACAAAAAAGCCATGTTTGAATTTCAAACATGGCTTTTTTTATCTTAATCCTTTAATTTTAATTTTTCTTTCTTGCCAAAACATCTTTTACGGCCGCAATCACATGAGAAATACCCATACCGTATTTTTCTAACAGTTCCTCTGGCGTTCCACTTTCACCAAATGAATCATTGACCGCTACCATTTCTATTGGTGTTGGCAATGTACGGCTCAACAATTGAGCTACACTATCGCCAAGTCCACCGTTACGTTGGTGTTCTTCGGCCGTTACGACGCAGCCAGTTTTTTTGGCTGATGCGATAATCGCCTTTTCGTCTAGTGGCTTTATAGTATGAATATTGATCACTTCGCAACTAATACCTTCGGCTTGCAAAGCGCGAGCAGCCTCTATACTGTTCCAAACCAAATGTCCAGTTGCAAATATCGTCACATCAGTTCCCTTGCTGATTGTCAAGGCTTTACCGATTTCGAAAGGCATATTTTCCGTAAAAATTGGCCAAACTGGACGTCCAAAACGCAAATAAACTGGTCCATGATGTTTCGCAATAGCCAAGGTCGCCATCTTCGTCTGATGATAATCGCATGGATTGATGACGGTCATGTTTGGCAACATTTTCATCATACCCAAATCTTCAAGTATTTGATGTGTTGCACCATCCTCGCCCAACGTCACGCCAGCGTGAGAAGCACAAATTTTTACATTTTTATCTGAATAAGCAATCGATTGACGGATTTGATCATACACTCGACCAGTTGAAAAATTGGCAAACGTACCCGTAAACGGAATTTTACCTGCCAAAGCCATACCTGCCGCAATGCTCATCATATTCGCTTCAGCGATGCCGACTTGCACAAAACGTTCAGGAAATTCTTTTACAAAAGCATTCATTTTGAGCGAGCCAAGTAAATCTGCACAAAGCGCGACCACATCTGGATTTGTTCTGCCGAGTTCTAACAACGCATCGCCAAATCCGCTACGCGTATCTTTTTTACCAGTTACAATTATATTTTCTAACATTATTTTTATTTTTATAAAATATCGTTTTTTTATCGATTTAAAATAAATAAATTTTATAATAAACTAGTTATTAATAAATTAGATATTTATAATAATAGAAACCAACAATATATCAATGAGTCATTACTTTTTTAAAGAATCGTTTTCGATAACAAAATCGCCCAATGTTTCTGGGTTTTGCGACAAAGCATTGAGCGTTTGCTCTTTGTTTGGCGCGATGCCGTGCCACTCGTGTCCGCCCATCATAAAATCAACACCGAAACCCATTTTAGTATTCATTAAGATACAAACTGGTTTTCCTTTGCCAGCTTTTCGTTTAGCCGAACGGAGCGTTTTCACGATTTCTTCCATGTTATTGCCTTCTTTCAAAAGTATAACGTGCCAGCCAAAAGTCTTGAATTTACCTGGCAAATCGCCCAACGACATCACATGATCATTCGAGCCATCTATTTGTTGACCGTTCCAATCTACTGTCAATATAATGTTATCCAATTTATGATGCGCTGCAAACATAAAAGCCTCCCAACATTGTCCTTCTTGTAGTTCGCCGTCACCAGTCAAAACATACACCAAATTAGGGTCATTGTTCATCTTTTTCGCTTTCGCAACACCACAAGCTACCGAAGTGCCTTGCCCTAACGAACCACTTGCAATACGCACGCCTGGCAAGCCTTCATGCGTAGTCGGGTGGCCTTGCAAACGCGAGTTGAGCTTACGAAATGTACCCAATTCTTGTTTGTCAAAATAGCCTCCATGCGCCAAAACGCTATAAAAAACAGGCGAAATGTGACCATTTGATAGAAAAAAAGCGTCTTCGCCTTTTGCATCCATCGAAAAACGTTTTTTACGTTTCATTGCTGAAAAATAAAGTGCCGTCAAAAAATCTGTACATCCCAACGATCCGCCTGGG
>JAYUJV010000690.1:0-1626 GCA_043764975.1 Saprospirales bacterium | reverse complement strand
TCGGTTGTCGATAATTTTTCGTATTTCTCCATCTGAGAAATTACCGTATTGCGTCGTTCTAAGGCTTTTTCTGGATTTTTGACTGGGTCATAAGCAGTATTGGCCTGCAACATACCGACTAACAAGGCCGATTGTGTAGCCGTCAGTTTTTTAGGTGTGGTATTGAAAAAACGTTGCGCTGCGACCTCTAAACCATATACATTTCTACTAAAAGGTACGGTATTAAGGTATAAGGTCAATAGTTCTTTTTTATCATATTCGCCCTCCAATCGGCTGGCGATAAATACCTCTTGAGCTTTATTGATGAGTGTCGAAAACAACCAATATTTTTTGCGCGGGAACAAGTTTTTGGCCAATTGCATACTGATTGTACTACCGCCGCCTTGCGCACGATCTCCACGCAACAATGACTTGTAAAAAACACGACCCAAACTACGCAAATCTATACCACTATGTTCAAAATAACGAATATCTTCGGTTGCCAAAAGTGCATTGATAGTAGATGCCGAAATATCGTCGAAAGTAATTTTTGAGCGATTGATGAGGTAGTAACGACCCAACACAACATTGTCCGAAGAATACACCTCCGCTGCTGCCGATGTCTTGATGTCGCGCAATGCCGAGCCGCGAGGCGAACGCCCAAACACGCCTAGCCAAGCACAAAATATAACGCCGAATAGCAAAGCAAATATATATTTTAAGGCCTTTAATCCAACCTTAATGATGAAGCCTAATTGTGGAAAAGATTTATAAAAACTTGCCCAGGCTTTATAAATAGGCGTTGTGATGGGTGTAAAAAAGTTCCCAATTGGCGCAAACAATGCCTTTATAGGCGTTGTAATCATTGTCCACACATTCCCGATTGGTCGTGCGATGGGAGCTAATAAGTTGCTAACTGGTTTTACAGCTTGTTTGAATTGTTCAATTTTCTTATTCCAGAACGCTTCTGTTAGTATCGACATAGTTTGTTAATATTTGAAAAACACATTTCGACCTAATTATTTATTTATAAATAATTAAAAATCAATGTTTTACAATAAGATATTTATTTAATGTGTTTTGTTTTTGAATTTTCTTTCAAAATAGGGTTAAATATACAAAAACTATTCATTTTTGCAAGTACTGTGACCGCTAAACTTTCCGTCACAGCACTTCTTGAAGTACCGAAATGCTGTTGAGGTCTTGAAAATTTTCGATGTGCAGACGATAATAATCAACCAATTTTGACAATAAATAACGTCGTTCGCTGCCTTTTAGCAAGAGCGTATGCGACGCTGTGATGGGCGTATCAATAAGTTGTTTCATCAAAGGCGCATATTCTTTCGAGACGCTGTGCTGATGCAATGGATCTTCGCACATGAATTGGCCAGCTTGGAGGTCAAAATATACCGCTTCGGTATCGTCAGAACTAGATGGTTGAAAGCCCAAATGACCGCTCAATTGTACCATGAAACACAAATGAATATTCGTAACGGCTTCGGTCATGGTATCCAAATATTGAAACGTATCGGTCAGAAATTGAAACAACATTGGGTTACTTTCGGCTTCTTTTACCGTTTTTTGGATTAATTCTACCATAAACAGCGCCACCGAACTTTTCAGTATCTGAAACGGAATAGACATATA
>JAYUJV010000689.1:0-4372 GCA_043764975.1 Saprospirales bacterium | reverse complement strand
TCTACAACCAATTTGTTGTTAGCGTAATCAATTGCTAGACCGTCAATATATTGGTCGGGCGTAGAGTTTAAGTAGGAATCTGTTGTATTTGGCTTGATTTCGTGGTACAAACGACTCCACCAAGTCAGCGCACCAGATTTGTCAAAAGCGACCACAGCAGGTTCGAAATCGGGCTGTCCACTAGGTAAAACCGACTTCATATTCATGCCTAAGAAAAAAGAATTGTCGCGTCTATCGACCACAATCGTACTTGCGCCCCAAACCGCACTACCTCCGAAAGTATAACCTGTATATCCAGGCCCAGTTGCGGGCCCAATGCCAGGCGTACAAAGCGAATTGAAGAAAACATCAAGCGGAAACGCACCTTTTTTCTTGCTTCCGTTGCCGTCTGGAGTCAAAATATCAAAATCTTTTTGTGTCCAAGAGCGAAAACTACAGCGATTTCCAGCATTTTTCAAGACCATTCCGCTATAATCCAAAGTCGTGTTTGGGTCGGAAAAACTCGAAGCGGAACCGTAATATTCGCCGCCTGTTTTTTTCCAATGCGCTCTGAAATTTTCTACCAATTCACGGTTTCCATTCGCATCTAAACGGTGCATTGCCGCCCAATCTGCTGCGTGACTTTGTCCCGTGATATAGACTACTTTTCCATCAGAACCAACGTCCCAAGGATGTGTTTCAGCGACGTAACCTTCTGCCCAAATATTTTGCGCCCAAGACAAACCATTCGGGATTCCTTTTACAAAATTATTGTTCAATTTTGCTAAAAAATAACCTCCATTATTTGCTTTTGTGTCTTTTGTATCACCTGAAATAAAAAGGTCGCCCGTAGCATTTCCTTTCAAATTTGAAAACTTCATAAAACGTATATTCTCAATCGTATTTGCTTGAAAATGAGCAACTTGCACTATTTTTGACAAATCGTTTTCAAGCAATAAAAAGAAGCCGATTTGTTGATTTCCTTGTCCGTTATTGATGCCTTTATTGGCGATCACAGTTCTCGGAACGCTGCTCGGAATCCAGTCCAAATCGCTCGCTACACCGCAGATTAAAAACTTGCCATTCGAGAGTTGAGCGACATCATAAAAGGTTTCGCTGCCGCCGTTTCCAACATACGTTACGGTGTTTTTTTGAGCGAAAATGAGGGTATTCATCATTAAAAAAAGAAAGAGAAATAGTGTTTTTTTGAACATATTTGTTAGGTTTTGATTGATTTTAAATTAAAAAATTTTCACTTCCAAACTTTATTTTTTATAAAATTCCTAATGACTTATGAAGTATAGAATTATCTTTTATAAAATAAGTATTGATGTATTTGAAAAAAATAAAAAATGTATTAACTTTGTATAAAAATTATTAAAAAAATGAATGTAGCAACATTAAGAAATTCTATATCACAGCGTGTAGCTCAAGTTCAAAATGAAAGTTTTTTGGCGTCTATCAATGCTTTATTAGAGAACATGATAACAATGGAATCTCAAATAATTGCTGGATATGATGCTGATTTTCAACCTATTACAGTCGCTCGTTTAGAAAAAGAAGCTGTTGAACGAGTAGGAAATGCCCGAAAAGGTAGTTTTCTGACACAGGATCAATTGTTGGAAGCAGTTGCTAATAAATTTAATTAATTTATGGAGCAACTTTTCGATATTTGTTGGGAAAATAGCGTTGGAAATGAAATCAAAAAAATATTTAAGTACCTTTCTGAAAATGTTTCAGAAGCGTATGCCGAAAAGACAATCCGACTTATCATAGGAGCCGCCGAACCTTTGCGTGCACAACCAGAACGATATCCATTAGAGCCTCAGTTACTACATTGTAAGGAACAATTTCGATTTATCAAAGTTGGGGTTTACAAAATTATTTATACATTTACAGGTAGAGAAGTAATTATTACTCATGTTTTTCACTCCAAGCAAAATCCAAGCAAATTGAAAAAACAATTTAGATAATGCTTTGAAAGTGATCAAAAGACTGTAAAACAAAATACTAACTGACAAAAACCACCTACTTCTCCAACAAATCTGGTCTTCGCGTTCGGGTGCGTTCGAGCGCTTGTTCGTGTCGCCAATCTTCTATTTTCTGAAAATGACCGCTGCGTAGCACTTCTGGAATCGTCCAACCACGAAATTCGGCTGGGCGCGTATAAACTGGTGGCGACAACAGATTGTCTTGAAAACTATCCGACAAAGCTGACGTTTCGTCATTCAAAACACCAGGAATCAAGCGGCCGATAGAATCCACCAAAATTGCCGCTGGTAACTCGCCACCTGACAGCACATAATCGCCAACGGAGATTTCCATGGTCACGAAATGTTCTCGCACGCGCTCGTCTATGCCTTTATAATGTCCACAAATAATCAATAAATTTTGGTACATACTCAGTCGATTACAATCTTGCTGGTCGAGTCGTTTGCCGTCTGGTGTCATAAATATAACTTGATCGTAAGCGCGTTGGCTCGTAAGTGATTCGATGCAATTGACCAACGGTTCAATCATCATGACCATGCCAGCGCCGCCGCCAAACTGATAATCGTCTGTCACTTTGTGTTTTCCGATACCAAATTCACGCAAAGCGTGAACATGGACCTCCAATAAGCCTTTTTGTTGCGCACGCTTCATGATAGAATGTGCAAACGGACTATCCAGCAACTCAGGCAAAATACTAATAATATCTATACGCATATTTTTGATTTAGCAACGAATTTATTCGTTTTATGTAGCACCGAATTTATTCGGTAATAGTTATTTATGAATTAAAGAACCGAATGAATTCGGTGCTACAATTCGGTACAAATTTATTTATTAAAATTAAAGAACCGAATGAATTCGGTGCTACATTTTTGATACTTTATTTATTTATTAAAGAACCGAATAAATTCGGTGCTACAATTCGGTGCTACTTTTTGATATTTTTCAGCAACGGATAACCAATTACGGTTGCCAACAAAACCATTACGCCACTGTAAAAACCCAAACTCAACTCGCGGTCTTCATGCAAAATCAAAATCGCCATAATGATACCATATACTGGTTCAAGATTTAGCGAAAGCGAGATGACAAATGGGCTAACGTGTTGCAGCGCATGAAGCGACATAATGTAGGGTAGAGTAGTGCAAAGCAGCGTCAAAACGATGATTAGCGCAAAATCCATTTGAGACGGAATGAACGCAACGTCTGTGTTCCAAACAAAAAATGGCATAAAAAGAGTCAAAAATAACCAACCGCTTCCGAGCTCTATAAAGGACATCGAGAGTGGTGTTACCTTTGTTATCATCTGTTTATTAAATATTGTAAAAGTACTTGAGCAAGCTGCCGAAAAAATACCGATGCCTAAGCCAAGTCTTAACGATGTGTCTAATTGATTGACAATCAATAACATAGCAGGAATGATGACAATGCCAATTCCGATTTCTAACCAATTGAATCGCAAACGATTGACCAACGGATCTATGATGGCTGAAAAAAGTGTCATGGTCGCCAACGCCACAAGTGCAACCGATGCGTTCGCTAATTTTATGGCGCCATAAAAAGTAATCCAGTGCATTGCCACAATTACGCCGATGCCCATGAGTCGCAAAATATCTTTTTTCGGAATTTGCATAATCGGCTTCCAACCTTTCATGAGTATCAAAAAACTGATGGTCGTGAACAACATTCGCCACCAAACCAGATTGAGTGCCGAGGTAGAAATCAAGCGGCCGAGTATGGCCGTGAAGCCCCATAAAAACACCGAAGCGTGGAGTTGAAGGTATGCTTTTCGTAAAGTCGCTGTCATAAGTCTTTTTTTCTAATTTATTTTTTACAAATATCTGACGAATTATTGAACAGATATGTATTTTTGTGGTGTTTTATATAAATAAATTATTTTTCATTTTTAAATACAAGTAATTATGTTACAAGTTGGCGATAAAGCTCCAAATTTCAGTTTAGTAAACACCGAAAAAGCTACGGTTTCATTGACAGATTTTGCGGGCAAAAATGTAGTGTTGTTGTTTTTTCCATTGGCTTTTACAGGCGTTTGTACAGCCGAATTGTGCGCCATGCGCGATGATATTTCGAGCTACCAAAACCTAAATGCACAGATATTGGGTGTGTCTGTGGATAGTCCATTTACGTTAGAAAAATTCAAAGCAGAGCAAAGTCTTAATTTCCCTTTGTTGTCGGATTTCAATAAAGAAGCATCGGAGGCTTATCATAGCATATACGAAACCTTTGCGTTTGGTATGAAAGGCGTGAGCCGTCGTGCTGCATTCGTGATAGATGCCGAAGGCACAATCAAATACGCCGAAGTACTCGAATCTGCTGGCGATTTACCAAACTTTGAAGCCGTAAAAGCCGCTTTAAACGCTTAGTTTTTTCTATTAAGTTT